>JABHBC010000078.1 GCA_018674025.1 Flavobacteriaceae bacterium | reverse complement strand
AGATTCTGTAGAATACTCAAGTTTAATTAAAGTTCCAGAAAATCCTCCAAAAATAAAAACTAATAGATATATAACAAAAGCTATATGTTATCATGCTTCCCATATGGCTGATGAAATTAACGCTAAAGCCATTATGACTTTAACCAATAGTGGATATACTGCTTTTCAAATATCTGCATGGAGACCTCATTCAAATATTTTAGTATTCACATCGAATAAAAGGATTTTAAATAGGTTAAGTTTATTATGGGGTGTTAAAGCTTTTTACTACAATAAATTTAGTAGTACTGACATAACTATTGAAGAAATTACTGAGATTGCAATCTCAGAGGGTTATATATCAAAAGGGGATTTCACTATTAGTTTAGCTGCCATGCCAATAAAAGCAAAAGGAATGGTAAATACCTTAAGAGTAAATCAGGTAACTTAAATTGTTTTGAAAGCAGTAGAGGTAATTGAAGTTTGATAACCAATCCATTTATTAGTTGATAGATTTAAATATTGAACTAAATGATTATCTTCGTCCTCACAAATAAAAAAAATAAATATGAATATTTCTGAATTTGGAATTAATCAGGCATTAAAGGCTTTAGGAATTAATAAAAACAATTTAGGCTCATCAACTGGATCTAATTTTTTTGCTACTGGAGAAGATATACAAAGTTTCTCACCTGTTGATGGAGAATTAATTGGCATTGTTCAAGCTTCAACTATAGAAGATTATGAAAAAATTATTAAAACTGCATCTAGTGCATTTAAACAATGGAGGGATAAAACTGCACCTGAAAGAGGTGAAGTCGTAAGACAGTTTGGAAATAAATTAAGAGATTTTAAAGAGCCATTAGGAAAGTTAGTTTCTTATGAAATGGGGAAAAGTTATCAAGAAGGATTGGGAGAAGTTCAAGAAATGATTGATATATGTGACTTTGCAGTTGGTTTGTCAAGGCAACTCCACGGATTAACAATGCACAGCGAAAGGCCAGGTCACAGAATGTACGAACAATACCATTCTTTAGGAATTGTAGGCATTATCTCTGCTTTTAATTTTCCTGTAGCAGTTTGGGCATGGAATACTGCATTAGCATGGGTTTGTGGAGATGTTTGTGTCTGGAAACCAAGTGAAAAAACTCCTTTATGCGGCATAGCTTGCCAAAACATTATAGCACAAGTTTTTCAGGAAAACAATGTTCCTGAAGGTGTTTCGTGTCTAATTAATGGTGATTATAAAGTAGGTGAATTCATGAGTAAGGATTCTAGAATTCCTTTAGTTTCAGCTACTGGTTCAACTAGAATGGGTAAAATTGTAGCTAGTGAGGTAGCTGGTAGATTAGGTAAGTCATTATTAGAATTGGGAGGAAACAATGCCATAATTGTATCCCCAGATTCAGATTTAAAAATGACAGTAATAGGTTCCGTATTTGGAGCAGTTGGCACTGCAGGGCAAAGATGTACTAGTACAAGAAGACTAATTATACATGAAACTATTTATGATAAAGTTAAAAACGCATTAGTTGAAGCTTACAAGCAATTAAAAATTGGAAATCCATTGGATGAATCAAATCACGTTGGACCATTAATTGATACACTTGCTGTTGACTCTTACAACAATGCACTAAATAAAGTTGTAGAAGAAGGTGGAAAAATAATCGTTGAGGGTGGAGTTTTGTCAGGGGAAGGATACGAAAGTGGATGTTATGTAAAGCCAGCAATAGCTGAAGCTAAACCAAATTTTAATATTGTACAACACGAGACATTTGCTCCAGTTCTATACTTGTTAAAGTACAGTGGTTCAGTTGAAAATGCAATTGAAATTCAAAATGAGGTAAAGCAAGGATTATCATCATCTATTATGACCAATAATCTTAGAGAAGCCGAGTTATTTTTGTCTGTAAATGGCTCAGATTGTGGTATTGCTAATGTAAATATTGGAACCTCTGGTGCTGAAATTGGAGGTGCTTTTGGAGGAGAAAAAGATACTGGAGGCGGAAGAGAATCTGGTTCAGATGCTTGGAAAGTATACATGAGAAGACAAACAAATACCATAAATTATACTACTGACTTACCATTAGCACAAGGAATTAAGTTTGATTTATAGTTTTTTGTTAATTTGAGTGCTAGAGGCTTGGTCTGACGGTAAAACCAGTAAATCAGCAATATTTACATGTTTTGGTCTTGATATAACAAATGAAATAATTTCTGCAATATCATTTGCCTGTAATGCTTTGTATCCCTTATAAACATTTTTAGCCTTGCTTTTGTCGCCTTTAAATCTGACATCAGAAAAAGATGTTTCAACCAATCCAGGGTTAATTTCTGAGACTTTGATATTATGCTTATTTAAGTCTAATCGAAGACTCTGACTTATTGCTTTTACAGCATATTTACTTGCACAGTAAATATTCCCTTTTGGGTAAACTTCTCTACCTGCAAGAGATCCAATGTTTATAATGTGACCACTTGAATTTTCAATCATATTATCGATAATAGCTTTAGTAACATACATTAGCCCTTTAACATTTATATCAATCATTTTATCCCAATCATCGATATTTCCGTCTTGAAAAAGATCCATCCCGTGTGCATTTCCAGCATTATTTATTAGCACATTTATATTTTTCCATTTTTTTGGTAAGCTTGAAATTGAACGATCAACTTCTAAATTATCTGAAACATCAAAGCACAATGAAGTTGTTAAAGTTATTTTATTCAAATCTTTTTCTAATGCGCCAAGAATTTCATTTCTTCTTCCGCAAAGAATAAGTTTAAATCCAACCTTGGCTAATTCATAAGCAGTTGCTTTTCCAATTCCACTAGTTGATCCAGTAATTAATGCTATTTTATCCATTCTATAAATATATGCATCTATT
>JABHBC010000007.1 GCA_018674025.1 Flavobacteriaceae bacterium | reverse complement strand
GATTTAATTCTGTTTGAACAAGTAAGATCTAGAAATGAATTTCTAATACCAATTATTATTGTACTTATAGTACTAATATTAAATACAATTTACAAAAACATCCAAAAAGGAAAAGATAAAATAATTCGAAAGCTTTATAGTTTTGAAGAAGGTGTGTTAAAGTTTAAAAATAAAGAAATTTCATTAGATGAAAACTCAATAATGATTTTAGAGTTACTGTATACAAAGGACCAGGTTTCGAGTAATGATGTAGTAGGTCTATTAGTAGATAACGGAATGTCTATGGATTACGCCTCTAAAATAAAAAATAAGACTATTGAAAGGCTAAATGAACAATTTGAGTTCATTACTGGCTCAACAGAAAAGTTTATTCAAACACTAAAGAGTAAAGAAGATAAAAGGATTCAAGTTATCCAATTAATAAAAGACTAATTATTTTCTTTTAATTATTTCGAAAATTAAAAACCAGAATAAATTAATTCCAATATAAATAAGTGTCAATACAACGGAATTAAAGAAGGGTTCTAAAAAAAATATGATAGCTAGATTAAGAAAATTTATCATACACAGCAGTAAGGATGTTTTTACATGCGAAAAACCCTTGTCAATAAAAATATGATGAATATGATTTCTATCCGCTGCAAATGGAGACTTTCTTTTTAAGACTCTAACCAGCATCACCCTTAAAGTGTCTAAAACTGGAATATTTATAATGGCTACTGATAATACAGGTAGGTTTTCAACTTTTGTTGTGAAAAAATCATCATATCCATCATATTCGATGTCATTGATGCGAACAACCAAAAAATAAGCGATCCAAAAACCAAGAAAAAGAGATCCTGCATCACCAACAAATAATTTTTTTGTTTTAGATAAATTATATCTTAAAAAAACAGACAATGAAGCTATTATTAAAAGACAAATTAAAGCATAGGTTGTATCACCGCCGTTAATATGAATTAATCCAAATAAAGCACAGACTAAAGAGCAGAAAATAGCAAGGTAGGTATCTATACCATCCATTAAATTTATTGCATTTATAACCGCTAAATAAACAAAGCCTGTAAAAGTTAAGCCTAACCAATAGGGAATTTCATTGATACCTAAAAAACCGTGTAAATTGATAATAATATTATCATTTAGTGTAGCTGTGTTAATATTCATTCCGATTATAAAAGTCAATATAATGTACTTATGAAATGCTGATATCTCCATGAAATCATCATAAAAACCTAAAATAGCCACAAGCACGGAAGATGTAATTACAATACTAATAGAATTAAAGTCGAATATAGAAATGGTGTCCAAAACAATATCTGCAACTAATAAAACAAAAGCAAGTAAAATACCAGACCCAGTGTAAACCTGGCCAGAGTGGGAAGACCTATCATTATATCCTTTATATAAATTATATTTCTTAGCTACAATAATGTATCTTTTAAATAGAAAACTAGATAAAAAAAGAGTAAATAATAAAATTATTAATCCGTATATAAAATATTCATTCATTTCTTATGAGTTATAAATCAAATTTAGTAAATAAAATTTCGTTATAATGATAGACATTGTAAAAACCACTATTAATCTATCTATTTAGACTGATGAATATGTGTGTTTTTTCATAATTAACTATCTTTACAAAAAAAATAATAAACATGAGGTTAATTTATATTTTTATTTTATTTAGTTTTTTCGGGTTTTCACAGACCAATGAAGTTTTAATTAATCAAGCTCTTCAGACAGCCGAATCTCAAAATATCACAACTCAAGCTCAAGCAATTCAGGCACTAGCAGCAAGCGGTATGACGGAAACTCAAGCTAGACAATTAGCTGCTCAAAGAGGAATTAGTTACGATGAGCTATTAAATGATTATTTCAGTGATGAAATTAACATAGAATCTACAACAGACCCTGACACATCAATTCTCGAAGAAGCAACTATGTTAAATGATAATGGGATAGTTGAAGAAGAAGAAGAAGAAGAAGAAGAAGAAGAAGAAACTAAAGAGCAAGTTTATTTTGGATACAATATTTTTGAAAATAACCCCTATCTAAATAAAGAATACTTACTTGGCAATATTGACGAAGGATATCTTATTGCACCAGGAGATGAGCTAAGAATTATTACT
>JABHBC010000077.1 GCA_018674025.1 Flavobacteriaceae bacterium | reverse complement strand
TAATATTTCTCTTAACTTTGGATTTAATATTACAATAGATTAACTATGAAACATTTATCTTTTTTATTCTTATTTTTCTTTTCTGTATCTATTTTCAGTCAATCAAATAACTCAATTTCTTCAAAATATATAATCGTTAAAAGTACCTTTGATTTTCTAAAACAGGAGGATGGATATAAAACCAGCTCTTTCACTAAATTTTTATTTAACAAAGCAGGTTTTAATACTTATTTAGATAATGAAAACCTCCCCGAAGAGTTGGTTGTCAATAGGTGTAATAGTTTATACGCAGATGTTAAAGATGAGTCCGGAATGTTTGTTACTAAAAACTATATAGAATTGACCAACTGTAGAGGAAGTATTGTATATTCTTCTAAGAATGGTTTCAGTAAAATAAAAGATTTTGAAAGAGCATACAGACAATCCATAAGGACGGCTTTTACATCCATTCAAAATCTTGATTCTGTCTACAATTCATCTATGTTAGCCTCAATTCAAATAAATAATAAAGATCAAGTAAAAAACAATATTAAAAAGAAAGATAGAGTAGACGTTTTTAAGCCTACAGAAAAGCAAAATAACACACCAAGTTACCCCATGCTGTATGCTCAAAAAATTGAGAACGGATATCAGCTTGTAAATACCAAACCAACAATTATATTTGTTATATTAAAGACCAATAATGAAAAAAAGTTTTTTATTAAAGATAAAAACGGAACACTTGTAAAGTCTGGAGATTATTGGATAGCTGAATATTATAAGGACAATAATTTAATAACTGAAACCTATCTTATCAAGTTTTAATAGTCATATTTATCTCCCCACATTTTTTTTAGCTCTTCCCTAAATTTGTTCTCTCTTGCATTGTTACCTGGATTATAAATTTTTGTTTTTATAATGGTGTCAGGTAAAAACTCTTCGGAAGTAAAATTACCCTGATAATCGTGAGCATATTTATAGTTTTTACCATAATCTAGATCTTTCATTAATTTTGTAGGGGCATTACGTAAATGAATAGGCACAGATAGATTGCCAGTTTCTTTTACAATTTTTTGCGCTTTATTAATAGCCAAGTACGAGGCATTACTTTTTGGAGAATTTGCCAAATACACAGCACATTGACTTAAAATGATTCTAGATTCGGGATACCCTATTACAGAAACGGCCTGAAAAGTATTATTTGCCAAAATTAAAGCGGTAGGGTTTGCATTACCTATATCTTCAGAGGCTGCAATTAACAACCTTCTGGCTATAAATTTTAAATCTTCACCTCCCTCAATCATTCTCGCTACCCAATATACGGCTCCATTAGGATCACTTCCTCGAATCGATTTTATAAAAGCAGAAATAATGTCATAATGCTGGTCTCCAGCTTTATCATATCTAATGGTATTCTTTTGAATTTTTTCAAGCACCAATTTATTAGTGATCGTTATTTGTTCTTCATTACCAACAACTAATTCAAAAATATTCAACAACTTTCTTGCATCTCCGCCTGAAACTTGAAGTAAGGCATCAGTTTCTTTTAATATTATTTTTTTAGTTGAAAGGATACGATCTTCTTTTAGAGCTCTTTTTAAAAGTAAAATAAGATCACTTTTATCAAATGAGTTTAAAATATATACTTGACATCTAGACAAAAGAGCAGGAATTACCTCGAAGCTCGGATTTTCTGTTGTGGCTCCAATTAAAGTAACCCATCCTTTTTCTACGGCCCCTAAAAGAGAGTCTTGCTGAGATTTACTGAAGCGATGAATTTCATCAATAAATAAAATTGGATTTTTTGTAGTAAATAAACTAGTGCCTTTTTTTGCTTTTTCAATGATTTCTCTAACTTCTTTCACACCAGAACTAATGGCGCTTAAAGTAAAAAAAGGTCTGTCGGATGAATTTGCAATAATATTGGCTAATGTAGTTTTTCCTATTCCCGGAGGTCCCCAGAAAATTAGTGAAGGGAGAATTCCTTGTTTAATTAAATTAGTTAAAATTCCTTTGTCACCAACCAAATGTTGTTGACTTATATAATCTTTTAGTAATTTTGGGCGTACTCTTTCTGCCAAAGGTTCATTCATACCTATAAAAATAGTAAAGATTTATGACAGAAG
>JABHBC010000076.1 GCA_018674025.1 Flavobacteriaceae bacterium | reverse complement strand
TAAACCAATTAGCTCAAGTAAAAACTAAATTTTGTAGATTGTAGGTATGAAAAAACTAATTTTATTATTTTCTTTATTAATCAGTTGTTCAACCTCAGAATCAGAAATTAATTATGAAACATTTAAAATAGATGAATCTAAAGCAAGTAAGCTTATAGACTTATCTATTGACTGTGTTGATAAAGAATTTCCATACAAAATTGGATTTAGATTTGATGGAGAAGATTGGGTAAAACCACACTACGAGTTAACACCTTCATTTTATGGCTGCTGGGATTGGCACTCTGCTGTTCATGGTCACTGGGCGATGGTTAAAGTGATTAAAGAATTTCCAAATATTCCTGAGAAGGAAATTATCTTAAAAAAATTAAAACTTAATCTATCAAAAAACAATCTTGATAAGGAGTATGAATTTTTTCAAAATGATTTTGCAAAAAGTTTTGAGAGAACTTATGGTTGGGCATGGTTAATGAAACTATATTCAGAACTTTTAAGCTGGGATAATGAAAATGCTCAAGAGTGGGCATCGAATCTAAAGCCTCTTGTAGATCTACTTAGTGAAAGAACTATTACATTTCTTGATAAACTTTCAACCCCTCTTAGACCTGGTACTCATGCAAATACTGCGTTTTCTTTTTCCTTGATGATAGAATATGCATTAATAGCTAATGATACAAAACTGTATAATAAAATAAAAGATTACAGCATAATAAACTTTTCACCTGATATTAATTGTCCTGTCAACTACGAACCATCTGGAACAGATTTTCTCTCACCATGTCTTGCAGAAGCAGCTTTAATGTCAAGTATTTTAGAAAAAAAAGAGTTTAATGAGTGGTTCGAAAATTTTATACCATCTTTGAAAGAACCTGAATTTAATAATATTATAAATCCTCCTACTGTTTTAGATCCTAAAGACCCAGGAATTGGTCATTTAATAGGCCTTATGTTTCATAGAGCATGGACACTAAAAGATATTGCCAATAAATTGAATAAATCTTCCGAAAAAACCTTTCTTTTACAAATCTCAGATTTACACTCAAAAAAAGGTTACGATGTTATGTTTGAAAGTGGATATGGGGGAGAACATTGGCTAGCAACTTTTGCTCTCTACAATTTCTTTAGATAAATATGAATAAGCATTTCTCAATAGAAGTTGACAGTTCCGTTATTGTGTGCGAACAATATGGGGACATTAAGAATGCTAAAAAAATATTACTTTTTTGTCATGGTTTTCCTGGATCAAGTAGACTTATGAGTTTATTTGATAATTTAAAAAATAATTCGATTTCGATTGTTGAAATGAATTATCGGGGTGATAAAAAAAGTGAGGGAAAATTTAGTTTTTTAGGCTCTATAATAGACATAAAAACTGTTGCTATATTTCTGAAAGAAAAATATAAGTTGCCAATACATGCTTTAGGATACTCAATGGGTGGATTCTATGTTTCTAACATCATAAATGAGAATCCCAATATTTTTGAGAAAGTAATTTTGTTAAACCCAGTTGTTGATTCTATGGCATTGTTCTCTAATAAGCTTTTAATGGATGAATTATGGCAGAATGCAAAAAACATTTTATCGCTAAAAACACCTAAAACTTACAAAGATGAGATAACTAGGGTAATTAGTGATCTTAATCCGATAGGATTTGTAAAAAAACTTAAAAACAATATTATTATCATTCAATCCAGTAGGGATGAAGTATTAGAGCCGAAACTTGCAAAAAAGTTTTACAGTTTAATAAACAGTAAAAAAAGCTATGTTGAAATACCAAATAAAAAACATGATTTGATGGGAGATGAAAAAGAGCTGCTAGATGCTCTACGATTTCACATAAAATAGTTTTCTTTAAACTATGCTTTATTTTTTATTTATTAAATAATATCCTAAACAAATAGAAAGTATAGATATACTAAAATATAGTATGTCCATTGGGTCCTTAAAGTTTTCTGAAAACTTAAGAACTTTTTCGAAAAATTTTACAATTAAAACAATAATAATAACCTTAATTATTTTATTTTTTAACTGATCTAAATCTCTAATTTTTAGAGTTGATTCATTAAACTTTGAATTAGCGAAATCAATCTCACTAACAAAAAGCTCATATATACCAAAACCAAAAATTAAAAGAACAATACCAATTAAAAATAAATCAATTGCAGAAATTATTTTAAATAATAATTCATTGCTATTTGTAACAGAATCATCAAATAGTGGATTGTAAAATATGATTGCTTCAATAATTTCCCATCCACCAAGAACTAATAGCGCTACAGATGAAATTATTGATAGTAAAACTGGTAAAATGGTAATGTATCTAACACCCCATAATGATTTTTCAAATTTATTGCTCATACTATAAAATTAGTTAAAATAAATAAAACACATTCTTATATTTTATTTTTTATAAATTTACTGAGAAGAAATGAAAACTGATATATTAAAAATAAAAATTGAACAAATTATTCTCCTAAAAGAGAATATTGAATTTAAACTTCAACAGATTTGTGACCTACTTGAGAGTGATGTTTCTTATTACGATTGGGTTGGGTTTTATTTCAAAAATGGTGATAAGAAGGAGCTTAAGTTAGCCCAATTTACTGGTGAAGAGACCGAACATACAATTATTCCTTTTGGTAAAGGTATATGTGGTCAAGTAGCTGTAAGCAATAAAAACTTTGTAGTACAAGATGTTTCTGAGCAAGAAAATTATATTTCATGCGGTTGGAAAGTAAAGTCTGAAATTGTAATACCAATTTTTCTAAATAATGAAAATATTGGCCAAATAGATATTGATTCTCACACACCAAACATTTTTACTTCAAAAGACGAAGAACTACTTGAGTTTGTATGTAAAAAGATAGGAGTTCTTATGACTTTATCTGAATGAGAAATTGTTGTTTAAAATAGACTATATTTTTTTTAAATTATTATATCACCCTCTTGGAATATAATTTCTTTTTCCAATTTACCTTTTTCATCATAATATTTAAAAACCCCATTTTCTTTATTGTTTTTAAAATGACCTTCTCTAGAGATCTTTCCATTTTTATGGAACCATTTTAAAATACCATTACGTTTACCATTTTTTATGCTTTCTTCAATTTCTAAGTGACCATTATTATTATAAAACTTAGTAATTCCGTCTTGAACATCCTCCTTCCAACTTACTTCTTGCTCTAATTGACCATTATCATTGTATATTTTCCATAGGCCATGTTTTTTGTTATTTAAATAGTTGCCTTCTTGTTGTAATTTTCCATTTTGATGATATGATCTGTACAAGCCTTCCAGCTTATGGTTTTTGAAATTTGAATTTTTTTTAGCCATATGATAATATCTTAAGTTTAATATAACCTATAAAAAAAACCTAATTAAATAATAATTAGGTTTTTTTTAAAACTTTAGAGCTATCTTAATTATTCAGCTGCATCTGGAGCAACAGCCATCATTAGACCAGTAGCGTCTCCAAAATCTCCTGAATTAATGATTTTTCCTTCTTCATTAAATGTGAAATAGTGGTACATATAAATTTCAAAACTTTTACCAGATGCTGTATTAGTTCCTGTCCAAGTTCCATAAGTTCTAACGCTACCATTTAACTGCCCAGTTTCTGGGTCAACACCAGGTAAAAAGTTTTCTGCTGTGTATGTAATGTTTTCCATTGCACCTTGCCAACCTTTAGCATATTCAATTGTTTGTTCTTTATTCATAGCTGGAGCACCATAGAAACAACTTCTCCATTCAACATCATCTGACAGTAAATCAGAAATTGAATTTTCAGCAGTAAATGTTTCAAAGTAATTTTTTGCTAGTTCAACATTTTTTTTAAAATCTGGGTTTTGAGCTGGTTGGTTGCACGATGATAAAACACAAATACAAACCAACATAATAAGATTTTTCATTTTATTTATTTTTAAGATTAAGTTCTAATATACATCTTATATGTTTTTATTTAAAAAATAATTGCTATAAATTTATCAAAAAAAGAGATGTTAAAAGCTGTTTTGTTTGATATGGATGGTGTAATTGTCGACAGTGAACCTTTACATAAAAAAGCATATTATAAGATGTTTGACGATGTAGAAATTGATGTTTCGGAAAGATTATTTGAATCTTTTACTGGCCAGTCAACTTTAAAAATATGTAAAACTCTTTGTCATGATTTTTCATTATCTAATTCACCTGAAGATTTAGTTAATTTAAAAAGAAAGCACTTTAAATATATTTTTGAGAATGATACAGATTTTAAATTAAT
>JABHBC010000075.1 GCA_018674025.1 Flavobacteriaceae bacterium | reverse complement strand
GAAATGATAAAGGAAGTGTCTAAATCTATTAGTTTAAAATCATCATCTATTCAAATTATTGATGCTGAAAATAATTTCGTAATGCCTGGTGTCATTGACGACTAAGTACATTTTAGAGAACCTGGATTGACACACAAAGCTGATATTAAATCTGAATCAAAAGCAGCTGTTGCGGGTGGTATAACTTCATTTATTGAAATGCCTAATACAAAGCCTCAGGCTACGACTTTATTAGAATTGGACAAAAAATTTGAAATAGCATCAAAAGATTCATTGGCAAATTATTCATTTATGTTTGGAGGAACAAACGATAATTTAGATGAAATTCTAAAAGTTGATACTAAAAATGTAGCTGGACTGAAATTGTTTTTAGGTTCTTCTACAGGCAATATGCTAGTTGACGATTTAGATATTTTAGAGAAAATATTCTCTCAGACAAATATGCTTATCGCAGTTCATTGTGAAGATGAATCAACAATTAAAGAGAATCTAAAATTGTTCAAAGATAAGTATGGTGAAGATATTCCAATGAATTCTCATCCTTTAATTAGAAGTAGAGAAGCTTGTTACATATCATCTTCAAACGCTATAAAATTAGCTAAAAAAACTGGTGCTAGATTACATGTGTTTCATCTTTCAACTGCTGAAGAGACTAAATTGTTTTCAAATAAGGAAAAATTAAAAGATAAAAAAATCACCTCAGAAGTCTGCATTCATCATTTGTGGTTTTCTGATTCAGATTACGATGAATATGGTTCAAAAATAAAGTGGAACCCTGCTGTTAAAAGCTCAAGTGACAGAGATGCTCTTTGGAACGCATTATTAGATGATCGAATTGATGTGATTGCAACTGACCACGCTCCACATACTGAGGAGGAAAAGAAATCTAAATATTTGAATTGTCCATCTGGAGGACCACTTGTACAGCACGCATTACCAGCGATGCTAGAGGCTTATCACAATAATAAAATATCTCTTGAAAAGATTGTTGAGAAAATGTGTCATAATCCAGCTATTCTTTTTCAAATTGAAAAAAGAGGATATATTAGAAAGGGTTATTTTGCTGATTTGGTTATTTTTAATTTAAATAATCCTTGGACTGTCAACAAGGAGAATATTTTATATAAATGCGGTTGGTCCCCTTTTGAGGGAAAATCGTTTAAATCTAGAATTTCACATACAATTATAAATGGGAATTTGATATACAAAAACACTTCTTTTCTTAATGAAACAAGAGGTAAAAGACTAACATTTGAAAGATGAATAAATTACAACGTATAATTATTTTGTGTTTAGTCTTTAGTTGTAATAACACGCTTAATCAAAATAATAAACCACCAGAGAATTTAATTTCTAAAGAAAAAATGGTTGATATTATTTATGATATGACATTGATCAATGTAGCCAAAGGGGTTAATAAAAGTATTTTAGAAAATAATGGTATCATACCTGAGCAATATCTCTTTAACAAACACTCCATAGACAGTATGTTATTTGCAAAGAGTAATGAATACTATTCTTATGATTTAAAAACTTATCAAACAATTTATGATAATGTAAAAATTAAACTTGAAAAAAATAAAAAAATCATTATTGATAGTATTGAAATATTAAAACAGATTTCGGGTGAAATGAGTAAAAAATTAATCAAAGAAAGTAAAAAAAATAAAATATTAATTGACACAATTAAAATTGATAGTATTTCCAAAATAAAATTAATTAATACAAATTAGTATTGCTTATTTTTTATATTTTGCCATAAACACTGAATAACAGATGAAAAATTTTATTGAAGAAATTAGATGGAGAGGGATGATTCATGATGAAATGCCTGGAATTAATGATCATTTAAACGATTCATGTAGAGTTTCTTACACTGGATTCGACCCAACTTCTGATTCTCTTCATATTGGAAGCCTTGTGCCTATCATGCTACTAGCTCATTTTCAACGTTCTGGCCATAAGCCTATCGTTTTAATTGGCGGTGCAACAGGGATGATTGGGGATCCATCTGGAAAATCCTCTGAGAGAAATTTATTAGATGAAAAAATATTATCTAAAAATCAAAAATCAATAAAAAAACAATTATCTCATTTTTTGAATTTTGAATCCAATGAAAAAAACAGTGCATTAATTCTCAATAATTTTGATTGGATGAGTAAATTCACACTGTTAGAATTTATTCGTGATATAGGAAAGCATATTTCTGTCAACTATATGATGTCTAAAGATTCTGTTAAAAATAGAATTTCATCTGAATCTTCATCTGGGATGAGTTTTACGGAGTTTACTTATCAGCTAGTTCAAGGATATGATTTTTTACATTTATACAAAAATTATAAATGTACAATTCAAATGGGTGGCAGTGATCAATGGGGTAATATTACAACTGGAACAGAGTTAATAAGAAGAGTAGATTCAGGAAAAGGATATGCATTAACTTGCCCACTCATTACTAAATCTGATGGCTCAAAATTTGGTAAAACTGAAGGAGGAAATATTTGGTTAGACCCTAATAAAACTTCAGTATTTAAATTTTATCAATATTGGTTAAATACAAGTGATTTAGATGCAGAAAAATACATAAAAATATTTACTTTTTTAAGTAAGGAAGAAATTGATAATCTAATTAACACGCATAAATTAGAGCCTCATAAAAGATCACTTCAAAAAGTTTTAGCCAAAGAAATAACAATAATTGTTCATTCTATAAATTCATTTAAAAAAGCTGAGCAGGCCTCTTCAATATTGTATAGTAAGACATTTAAACAAGACATTGAACTTATTGATGAAAGTACGTTTTTAGAAGTATTTGAAGGTGTACCATTTGTGGAAATGAATAAAGCCGATTTATTGAATGGAGTTGATATGATATCTGCATTATCATCCAAAACAGATTTTTTAAATTCAAATTCAGAAGCAAGAAGGGCAATTAAAGAAAATTCAGTTTCGATTAATAAATCTAAAGTCAAAGAGGATTATTTAATTCAAACTAAAGATTTGATTAACGACAAATACGTAATAATTAATAAAGGTAAAAGAAACACATACATAATAAAGTTTATATAAAAACTTAAACCATTTGGTTACAACCACGAACATCTGTATTGTCAAACCTACCTAATATTTCAAATTCATTTTCATTTTTATTTCTACCCAAATCATCAGTAGCTATAAATGAACAAGAATTAATATTTGCTAAATCAATTATGTTAACTCCGCCAGTTGAACCATTATTTTTAAAAGATAAAGCATCTTGAGGTTCTCTAATTAGTATTTTCATCCACGGTGGACACTTAAAAATTCCATTCTTTTTTGAATACGCTTGTGAAAGTAACTCAGTCATCCCATATTCACTGCAAACTAAATTAGTGCCAAAGCCTTTTTTTATCATTAAATGCAGCTCTTCTCTAATTATTTCTTTTCTTCTTCCTTTCATTCCACCAGTTTCTATTACAGTCAGATTGGGTAATTGAAACGTAAATTTCTCTAATAAATTTAACAATGCAAAAGTGACGCCAAACAATAAAACCTTTTGATTTTTTAGAGATATTAATTTATCTCTTAATTCATCATAATTGTTGAGATAAAAACCACTATTTTTATTATTGGTTTTTAATATTAATTTATCTATCATATAAATTAATGATGAATTCTTATTCTCTAAATATGAAGGTAGTAAAGCCAAAATTGTATACTCCTTAATATCGCCAAAAAAATATTCAAATGAATTTTCAAAACTAGATTCATAGACTTTAAGATCCATTATATGGTGTTTGCTAAAATTAGTTTTTGTAGTACCACTACTAATAAATGTCTTTTCTATGGATTTATTAGAACTTATAACTTTATGAGATTTAAAAAACTTAATGGGTAAAAAAGGTATTTGTTTTGAATTTGTAACATCAGACGGACTTTTATTAATTAAATCACAAAATGATCTATAAATATTATTGTTATTAAATTGAAATTCAAATATTTTATTTGCCATTAATTCAAATTCATCTTCACTTTTTATTTTAAAAATATCCTTAATTTTTATCATATATTCAAAAGTATTTAAAATAATATATATCGTTACAAGAATTGAACATTTATTTAATGTTATCATTATGTTATCATTTAATTATTTTTATTTACAATAGTATTTACTTCATATATTTGTAAATAATATACAGCTTTGAATATGGTTTATAAAATTTTATTGGTTGATGATGAGCCAGATATATTAGAAATTTTATCTTACTCACTTGAATCTGGTGGATTTAAAATTTATAAAGCAAATAATGGCTTAGAGGCCATTGAAATCGCTGAAAAAATTATTCCAGATTTAATCATTATGGACGTTATGATGCCTAAAATGAATGGTATTGAAGCATGTGACCGTATTAGAAAATCTAATAATTTAAAAGATGTAATTATTACTTTTTTATCGGCTAGATCTGAAGATTTTTCTAAAATCGCTGGATTTGAAGCTGGCGCTGACGACTATATTACTAAGCCTATAAAACCAAAAGTATTATTAAGTAAAGTTAAAGCCCTTTTGCGCAGAAAAAATTCTGGAGATAATCAAACAATAATTCAGATAAACGATTTAATTATTGATCGATCAAAATATACTGTTAAACTTAAAGGTATTGACATCTTCTTACCAAGAAAGGAATTTGAATTACTATATTTGTTAACATCAAGTCCTAACACAGTTTTCACAAGGGGTAAGATTTTAGATATCGTTTGGGGTAATGACGTTATAGTTGGAGATAGAACTATTGACGTTCACATCAGAAAATTAAGAGAAAAAATTGGAGACTCTTCGTTTAAAACTATAAAAGGTGTTGGGTATAAGTTTGTAAGCTAATGTCCTTTAAATTTAAAAATTCATATTCATTTGCATTTAAGACCTCTCTTGCAATTTCTTTAGTTATTTCACTAATTCTTGGATTTATTCTTTGGATTGAGCCTTCATTGAGTTATTTATATTTTGAACTCATTTTTATAACAGCATTAGTGTTTGTTATCTCTTTTTTAATAATTCAGTCAAGAATAGAAGCATTTATTTATTTAAAAATTAAAAATTTATATAAAGAATTAAATTTAATTGATTCGATTTCACTCTCTAAGACTGAAATTACAACAGATATGAAATCGTTATTGCAAAATATTAGTGAAATTAGTAAGGTTAATAAGTTAGAAATAGAATCTCTAAAGGTTCGAGAAGAATTTAGAAAAGAGTTTATTGGAAACGTTGCACATGAGTTAAAAACTCCAATATTTACTATTCAGGGATATGTTGAAAACCTTATTGATGGAGCTATAGATGATAATTTAGTTAGAGATAAGTTTTTAAATAGGGCCAAAATAAGCGTTGAGAGGTTAATCTATATTATTAAAGATTTAGATATGATTACAAAGTTAGAATCGGGGACTTTAAATCTAGATCAAGATTCATTTGATATAATTGAGCTTATTAAAAATACTTATGATCAGTTAGAAATTCAAGCTCAAAAAAAAGACATAAAGTTAATATTTAATAAACTTTATTCAGATCCAATTATTGTTTTTGCAGATAAAGATAAAATCCAACAAGTCATTACTAATTTAGTTATTAATTCAATTAAATACGGAACTAACAAAGGAACAACAGAGGTTAGTCTAGAAGATATAACTTCTGATAAATTAATCATCAGAATCACTGATAACGGAGAGGGTATTCAAAAAGAGCATATTTCAAGACTTTTTGAAAGATTCTATAGAGTTGACCAAAGTGGATCTAGAAAACAAGGTGGGTCTGGTTTAGGTTTATCTATCGTTAAGCACATAATTGATGCACATAATGAAAATATTTATGTTGAATCAAAGTTTGGAATTGGTAGTGAATTTTCTTTCACTTTAACAAAAAAGATTTAAATTAATTTATTTGTAAAAATTAGGATTTGGGAAGTAAAAATAAACTTAAAAGATTTAAAGAAAACGAAAACTTTAATAATGTTTTTCAACCGACTAGAGAAGAATTACTATCGGGTAATTTCAAATTTAAAGGAAGTTGGGCAAATAAAGTTTTTAAAAACTCTAACCCGATTACACTTGAACTAGGATGCGGTAAAGGGGAGTATTCAGTAGAACTTGCAAGACAAAATCCTAATATTAATTTTATTGGAATAGACATTAAAGGTGCTAGATTCTGGAGAGGAGCTAAAACAGCTAACGAAAATAATATTGATAATGTTAAGTTTATTAGAGCTCAAATTGAACTTGTGGAATATTTGTTTGATAATAATGAAATTTCTGAAATATGGATAACATTTCCCGATCCACAAATCACATTTAAGAGAACAAAACATCGTTTAACTAATTTAGAGTTCTTAAATAAATACAAGAGAATTTTAAACATCAATGGATGTATTAATCTTAAAACTGACAGTGAGTTCTTACATGGCTACACAATTGGACTTTTACAAGCAACGAAAAACGCTGAAATATTATATTCTAATCACGATATATATAAAAGATCGGGTAGTCCAAAAGAGGCTACAGAAATTAAAACGCATTATGAAAACTTGTTTCTAATTAAAGACAAGCCTATCACATTTATAAAATTTAAAATTTAGTTTTGACTACAAATACAGATAATTTTTTTGATAGAGTTTATGAGGTAGTAAAAAAAATTCCATATGGTAGAGTAACCAATTATGGATCTATTGCAAAATATTTAGGCTCTGCTAAAAGTTCAAGAGCTGTTGGCTATGCTATGAATGCTTCACATAACATAGCTGATGTCCCTGCTCATAGGGTAGTTAATAAAGTAGGTCTATTAACAGGGAAGCATCATTTTTTCGGTTCTAATTTGATGAAAGATCTTTTAGAAAGTGAAGGAGTTGAAATTATTGACAACCAGGTTATTCAATTTGACTCATTATACTGGGACCCTAGTGTTGAACTATAAATCTAATACATTTATTAAAATCAAGTTTTCGCACTATATTTGCATAAATAATAAGAGGCTTTGAAAATAAATAAAATAGAAATACTTAAAGAATTAAATGACTTAAATATTAATGACTGTAATTTCATTAATATTGTAAATTTTTCTGATGAGATTATTTTAGATGTAAACATATCCAATCCTACTCTTCAGGCGAAGAAAAAAGCTGAAATAAAAATAAATAATTTCTTTAACTCAGAACCTCTTTCTTCATTTAAATTAAAAATTAATTTTAAGAACGTTATAGGTAAAAAGCAGAACAAACAAATAATAGCTAAAAAAATATCTGGTATTAAAAATATCATTGCAATTGCATCCGGAAAAGGAGGTGTTGGTAAATCTACCGTAACTTCAAATTTGGCTGTTTCGCTTGCAAAAATGGGCTTTACAGTTGGACTTCTTGATGCTGATATTTACGGCCCTTCTATCCCAATTATGTTTGATGTTGCTGAGGAAAGACCTAAATCAATTATAATCGAAGGAAAAAGTAAAATGGAGCCCGTAGAAAATTATGGAGTTAAAATTCTTTCTATTGGCTTTTTCACAAAGTCAGACCAAGCTGTTATCTGGAGAGGACCTATGGCTTCAAAGGCTCTAAATCAAATGATTTTTGATGCTAACTGGGGAGAATTAGATTTTTTATTAATTGACTTGCCACCAGGTACAGGTGATATACATCTAAGTATTCTACAAGCATTACCAATTACAGGATCTGTAATTGTCAGTACTCCACAAAATGTAGCTTTGGCAGATGCTAAAAAAGGAGTAGCCATGTTTAAGCAAGACCTAATCAATATTCCTGTTTTAGGGATTATAGAGAATATGTCTTATTTTACTCCCAAAGAATTACCAGAAAATAAATATTACATATTTGGTAAGGATGGTGCAAAGAACTTGGCTGATGACTTAGAAGTACCGTTTATAGGCTGTATACCACTAATTCAAAGTGTAAGAGAAGCTGGAGATTTTGGAAGACCAGTAGCAATGCAAGAAGAAACCATAATTAGTGAAGAATTAAAAAAAATTACTCAAAACATAGTTTCTGAAGTTATTAAACGAAATAAAGACCTTCCAGCCTCAGAAGCAATTAAAATTACAACTATGGCTGGTTGTTCAGCAGTTAACAAATAAATAAATTATTATGTCTGAAAATATTAAAGAAAAAATTGAAAATGCATTAAATGAAATTAGACCATTCCTTCAAAAAGACGGTGGCGATATTT
>JABHBC010000074.1 GCA_018674025.1 Flavobacteriaceae bacterium | reverse complement strand
GCAGCTACATCTATGGGTCTTGGGACAACTGCTGACAATGTTGGTATGGTTGCAGTTGGAGTTAATAATGCTGCAGGTCTAGGCGATACTGCTGAGCAATATTTTTATGTTGATGGTGCTTATACTGGTTCAAATCCAGGTGTTGCGTTTGTAGTAGGTAATGGAGACATTGATTCTTCAAATGGACTTGCTGGAGCCAATTCTTCTAATGCATTTATAGTTAATTATGATGGTTCAGCGACTCTTTCAGGTGATCTAACGATCAACTCTGATTCTAGATTAAAATCTAACATAGTTACACTTGGTAGTACGCTATCTAGACTTTTATTAATTGATGGAAAAAGCTATACAATGAAAGCGAACGAATCCATTTCTAAAATAGGATTACTAGCGCAAGAAGTTCAAGCTGCGTTTCCAGAACTAGTAAAAACAGCAAATAACTCTGATGGGACATTGTCTGTAAATTATCAAGGGATGATTCCTGTTTTACTTAATGCTATTAAGGAACAACAAGCTCAAATTGATGAATTAAAAGCATTGATAAAAAAATAAAATAAGTCAAATACTTTAAAAAATAATAACCTTTTTCTAGATTGAAAGAGGTTATTATTTTTTTTATAAAAAAACCTACCCTAAATGAAAAGAAAAGTTTCATTAATATATTTTTTAATTGTTAGCTGTCTTGGTTATTCTCAAATATACTTTAGTAGTTTTCCAGAGAACAAACAGCTTATTGGACGTGATTTGTCAACAAACAAAGGGCTTATTAAAATTAGTGGCGAAGTCAATAATGGGCCGTACTATGATATAGACTATGAAAACTGGAGAAGTGGAGAACCAAATAATGCACCACCGCCCGAAAATGTAGGAGAGATGTTTGGAAACAATACAATTCTTCAAGGACAATGGAATGACGGTAACAGTTCTGACACTAAACCGTCCTACGTTGAATTTGAAGAGGAAGTGACTTCACTAGGTGATTTTATTTATTTAGGTCAATATAATGGACATTCATATTTTAAAAACTCAAATAATTTAAATTGGGAAGATGCGAAATTAGAAGCAGAAAATTTAGGAGCTTATTTGTCTTCTCATCAAACAATTGAAGAAAATAATGCAGTTTCTGCAATGGGTGATTTCATAGGATGGATTGGTTTATACCAAGATTTAAATTCCCCTAGCTATGAAGAGCCTACTGGTGGGTGGAAATGGGTTTCACCAACAAATTTAGATTCAAATTATAGTGAGGTTTATGTAGAATTATATAAAAATAATTCACTGCTTGAAACTTACAATCAAGAATTGAGTTTCTCAAGTGACCAAGCTTCTTTTGAAATAAACATAGAGATTAACTCTGAACTATCAAAATATTCAGTTAAAACATACGCCATAAATAATTCGGAGGTAGGAATCATTAAGGAAGCAGAAGATATTGTTTGTGGAGATGTTTTTATTGTTCAAGGTCAATCCAATGCAGAAGCTCCATCTTATAATGGTAGCTCTATTAGTTACGAAAATGATTTTATAAGAGTGTATGGCAACGGAACATCTAGCTCCAGTAGTGTGATAAATAACAATCAGTGGTATTACGGACAAGGAGATGGAAATTCAGGGACAAATGGAAATACAGGACAATGGGGACTTGTGTTAGCAAAAAAATTAGTGGACGAATTAAACATCCCTATTGCCATTTTTAACGGAGCTCACGGCGGACAGCCAATATCGTTTTTTCAAAGGCCAGCAAATTACCAGTCTTCAACAAATTCAAATTACGGCAGGCTATATTACAGATTAAATAAATCAGGCTTGAAGTCTTATGTAAGGGGGGTTTTGTGGTCCCAGGGCGAAGCAGATTCTTTCTCTGGCGGCTTAACTACAGAGCAATATAAAAATGAGTTTGAAAATTTAGTTGGCTTTTGGCAGGAAGATTATCCTAGCATTGAACAATATTACATATTTCAAACTAGAGACTGCGATTGTGGCACGTCACAGTCTGGACGGGTTAAAATTAAAGAAGCACAGAGGCAATTAGCTGTAAACAACGCAAATATCTCTGTTATGCCTACGACAGGGATGACAACACATTCAGATAATTGTCACTATCCATTTACAAATGGATATGAAAAATTTGGAACTAGAATCTTCAAACCTGTATTAAATAATATTTACTCTGTAGACTATAGCGAAGAAATAAATGCTCCAATGGTGACTGATATACAGCTTTCTACTAATGATGGTTTGAATATAATTATAACAACCAATGCTGAATCGCTAATGATTAACACTCAGGATACTGCAACCCTTTTAGAAAAAATATCTGAGGATTTTGTTTTAACAAATGCGAATAATGTCTCTATAATCGGAGTTGAAGTTC
>JABHBC010000073.1 GCA_018674025.1 Flavobacteriaceae bacterium | reverse complement strand
GACGATTTGACCTTTGGCAATGCCTCCCATTGCGGGGTTGCACGACATTTGGGCGATATTTTGAAGGCTCATCGTAACAAGTAGGGTTGATGATCCCATGTTAGCGGCTGCGGCTGCTGCTTCGCTGCCTGCGTGCCCACCCCCAACAACAATTACATCATAAGTTTCTTTAAACATATTTAAATAGTTTCACGTGGAACAAATATACAATCAAAAAAGAAAAAGGGCTAAGAAAAAGAATCCAGATAAAAGTTTTCCCTATCAGACATTAACGACTTCTCTTTAGTCGTTTTGTCATTGTAGCCACAAAGGTGAAGAAGACCGTGGATCATAACTCTTCTTATTTCTACTTCAAAACTCTGCTGAAATTCAGAAGCGTTTTCACGAACCCTGTCTATGGAAATAAAAATCTCACCAGAAATCTCGTTCAAAGTGGAATAGTCAAAAGTAATTACGTCAGTAAGTGTGTCGTGGTTTAAAAACTCCTTATTAATTTTTGAAAGACTCTCGTCGGAACAAAAGTTAAATACAAGCTCCCCTAAAGTACGGCCTTCATTATTTGTTGCAGACTCAAGCCATACAGCAAGCTCGTCCTTGCTGGTAATAACAAAGTCTGTGGAAGAAAAGTATTTAATCATTAAAGTTGATTTTGATTCAAAATTACAATAAAGATTGAACAATTATTGTTTTATCTTTGTCAAAAATAAGACAATGAATAGCAGCGTAAGAGTTCGTTTTGCCCCAAGCCCGACAGGTCCGCTTCACATCGGTGGACTAAGAACGGCTTTGTTTAACTATTTATTTGCAAAGCAAAACAAAGGAACCTTTGTGCTGCGCATAGAAGACACTGATAAAAAAAGATATGTTAATGGTGCGGAAAAATACATTGAAGATGCTCTAGAGTGGGTTGGGATTAAGCACGAAGATGGTCCTTACAAACAAAGCGAAAGAAAAGACTTATATAAAAACCACATTCAATCTCTTATAGACAAAGGGTTGGCATATTATGCTTTTGATGAAGCCGAAGCTTTGGATGGGCACAGAAAATCTCACGAAGCCAAAGGAAAGGCTTTTATCTATAACTGGCACAACAGACTTAAGCTAGAAAACTCTCTTTCTTTAAACAAAGAAGAGGTAGAAAAAAGATTAATAGCAAATGAGAAATACGTCGTTCGCTTCAAATCTTTTGAGAATAAAACAATCGTTTGCAAAGACTTAATTAGAGGAGAGTTAAGCGTTGAGTCAAAATTATTAGACGACAAGATATTGTATAAGTCAGACGGCATGCCTACCTACCACTTTGCTAATGTTGTAGACGACCACCTGATGAATATTTCTCATGTTATTAGAGGAGAAGAGTGGCTTCCTTCGTTGCCACTGCATTCTATGTTGTATGATGCTTTTGGGTGGGAGAAGCCAAAATTTGCTCATCTACCTCTTATTTTAAATCCAAAAGGAAAAGGAAAACTAAGTAAGCGCGACGGCGACAAGCTTGGGGTTCCTGTGTTTCCTCTTCTTTGGAATGGAGAAAAAGGCGATTTGTTGGGTTTTAGAGAAGAGGGGTATTTACCTGGAGCACTGACTAATTTTTTAGCATTGTTGGGGTGGAATCCGGGAACCGAAAAAGAGATTTTCTCTATGAACGATCTTGTTAAAAATTTTGACATAAATAAAGTTAATAGCTCAGGGGCTAAATTTGATGTAGAAAAACTTAAGTGGTTTAACCACAAGTATTTACAGTTAGAAAGAAACGAAAAAATTGCAGATCATCTTATATGTTCTTACCAAGAATTAAAGACAATGAAAAAAGAGTTGGTTATAAGTGCCGTTGAACTAACCAAAGAAAGGGCTAACACGCTAAACGAACTGTGGTCATTATGCAGCTATCTATTTATTGCGCCTGATAATTATAATGAAAAAACACTAAAAAAAGTGTCAAAAGATGGAACGATTGAAACCTTAAACGAGCTGTCAAAAAAAATAGAGGCAATTAACACTTTTAAGGAAAATGAAATATCCAAACTTATAAAGAGCTGGATAAATGAAAGCGGAAAAGGCTTCGGAAATGTTATGCAGCCCGCAAGGCTGGCTTTGGTGGGAGAGCTAAAAGGAATAGATTTATATGTAATTTTTGAGTTTTTAGGAAAAGAAGAGTCGCTGTCAAGACTAAGCGCGCTAAGCAAAAAAATTAAAACTTCCTTACAATAAGGTTTAACAAAAGGTTAAACAGCCAAGGTTAAGTCTGTTTAATAATTTGTCTTTAGTTATAAATAATTAAAGAACTTTAACATATAATTAAAACGTTACTGGCTTGTTTTAATTATATTTATAACTAACATTAAAATCAAAAAAAATATGAATTTATTTATTTATTTGTGGGTATTTCCGGCGTTGCTTTTACTTTTTGGAGTATTTTTTATTATCAACCAGCAAACAGCAGGAGTAATAGAAAGGTTTGGTAAGTTTCATAGCGTCCGACAATCTGGCTTACAATTAAAAATTCCTGTAATTGATAGAATAGCTGGAAAACTTAGTTTAAAAATACAGCAGCTAGATGTTATAATTGAGACAAAAACAAAAGACGATGTTTTTGTAAAGCTGAAGGTTTCGGTTCAGTACAAGGTTATAAAAGAAAAGGTTTATGAAGCCTTTTACAAACTAGACTTTCCGCATGAGCAAATAACAAGCTACGTATTTGATGTTGTTAGGGCTGACGTTCCCAAGATGATTCTAGACGATGTCTTTTTGAAAAAAGACGACATTGCCATCGCTGTGAAGTCAGAGCTGAATGTAGCGATGATGGAATATGGATATGATATAATCAAAACCTTAGTTACAGACATCGATCCTGACGCGCAAGTTAAAGAGGCGATGAATAGAATTAATGCTTCAGAAAGAGAAAAGGTTGCGGCGCAATTTGAGGGTGATGCGGCTAGAATACTTATTGTTGAAAAAGCGAAGGCAGAAG
>JABHBC010000072.1 GCA_018674025.1 Flavobacteriaceae bacterium | reverse complement strand
GTAGTTATTTTCTCAAGAAATTTATCAAATATATTCTTTAACAAAAATTTAGTAAAAAGTAATTATTTTAAGGGGCTTTTTTTGTTTAATTTGTATTAAGTTTAAATTCAGCTATGTCAAATAAATATATTATAATCTTACTTACTACAATTTTCGCCTTGGCATCTTGTAGTTTTACTTCTAATTCCTCAAAAGAATCTGATAAAGATCAATTATTATTACAGTTGGTATCTTACATATTGGATGAAGGTCATTATGTAGAAAAAGATTTGGACGATGATTTTTCATCTAAAGCTTTTCACTCATACATTGATATGATAGATCCATACAAAAGATATTTATACAAGTCTGATATTGAAAAGTTTAAAGAATTTGAATATTTAATTGATGATCAATTTAAAAATGCTGATTTAACTTTTTTCAACCTAACCTATGAAACACTAATTAAAAGAATTAATGATTCTAAAGAAATTTATACAGATATATTTAATACACCATTTAATTACAAGATTGATGAAGTTTTAGTTGTTAATGATTCTATAGATTTTGTTGAAGATGCATTTGAAATGAAAGATAGGTGGAGGAAAACGTTTAAATACTACACTTTAAATAATTTAAATGATTTACTTTCTGAAAATGATTCCATAAAAGCTTTATTACAAAACAATAAAGATTTTGATTCAACAATAGAACCATTTAAAGAAAAATCCAGAAATTCTTCACTCGAATTTTGTAATGATGTATATCAATATTATTCTGATCGTTCAAGACAAGAATGGTTTAGTTTATATGTTAACTCATTAGTTTATCAATTTGATCCACATACATCCTATTTTAATCCAGATGATAAGGATGATTTTGATGTAGATATGTCAGGAAACTATGCAGGAATCGGTGCAAGACTTCAACAAAAAATGGATAAAATTTCAGTTGTAGAACTCATTTCTGGAGGACCAGCGTGGAGACAAAATAAATTAGAAGTTGGAGATGTTTTATTAAAAGTTAGACAAACCGACGAAGAGAATCCGGTTAGTATAGTTGGTATGAGAATTAAAGATGCTGTTAAGCTAATAAAAGGGCCAATTGATAGTAGTGTTATATTGACCATAAAAAAAGTTGATGGACAAATAACAGAGTTAAAGATACCTAGAGATATTGTTCAATTGGAAGAAACCTATGCTAAATCTTCTATTGTTGAGAGGTCAAATTCAAAGTATGGACTAATTAATTTACCTAAATTTTATTTTGACTTTGAGGATTATTCAGAAAGAAATGCTGCTAGTGACATAAAAAAAGAAATTATTAGACTTAAAGAAGAGGGCATGGAAGGTTTAATTTTAGACCTCAGAAATAATGGAGGTGGTGGTCTAAAGCCTGCTGTGGATATGGCAGGATTATTTATTGAAGAGGGCCCTATAGTTCAAGTTCAATCTTTTGAGAAAAAGAAAGAAATTTTAAAAGATCGAGATAGATCAATTGTATGGGATGGTCCGTTAGTTATTCTTGTAAATGAGCTTTCTGCTTCATCTTCAGAAATTTTAGCAGCTGCAATGCAAGATTACAAAAGAGCCATTATTATTGGAAGTACACAAACTTACGGAAAAGGAACTGTTCAAAATGTATTAGATTTAAATAGAATGATTAAAGCAAATACTAACGGAGATATGGGAGCTTTTAAATTTACAATTCAAAAATATTACAGAATTAATGGAGGTTCTGTTCAACTTGAGGGTGTTAAAAGTGATGTAGTAATTCCTAATAGGTACAGTTATATAGATTTTGGTGAAAAAGAACAAGACAACCCTCTTGAGTGGGATAAAATAACAGCTGTTGAATATACACCATGGTCTAGTAATTTCGATTATTCCAGTGCTATTGAAAAAAGTAAATTGAGGATTAAATCTAACGAGTATTTAAAATTAATAGATGATAATGCTAAGTGGATAAAATCTGTCAGAGATAATGAAGAATTCACACTTAATTACTTTACTTATATTGATAAAATTAAAGAGGATGAATTAAAGTCTAAAAGTTTTGATAAATTAAAAGAATTTAAAACTAACCTTGAGTTTAAATCTCTTCCCTATGAGATTAGTTTATTTGAAAAAGATTCTACCTTAGAACTTAAGCGTAATAGATGGCACAAAAATTTAGCAAAAGATCTATATATTGAAGAAGCTTTAAATGTCTTAAATGATCTTAAAATAAGTTACAACAACTAATGCTCAAGGCAAATAAATTTTAGTTTATTGATTAAAAATATAAGTATAGCGTACATATTATTAATAGCTTTTTTATCAATTTTTGCCTACTTTTTTATCCCTGATAAATCAACTAATGCTAATCAAATGCATTTGTCTATTCACTCCAAATCACCAGGATTTAAAGTGGATTTACTTCTAATTGAAAATAATATCAATTATAATCAATCTCTTCTTGAAAAATTATTTTTTGGTAATAAAAACTCACCTACTGAAATTGCATTGCAAAATTATGACTTTACTAAAAATACTTTTTATTATAATGAGTATGGTGATTTTTCTGATGAATTTAACAATAGTATCGATATAGATAACATTGATAAATTCCAAAGTAATAATTTAATTAACAGAGTTTTTTTACTTGGAACTGACAAGTTTGGTAGAGATGTTCTTAGTAGATTAGTCGTAGGTGCTAGAATATCTTTTTTTATTGGATTTATTTCAGTGTTAATTTCTTTAATTATTGGTGTATTTTTAGGAAGCCTTTCTGGCTATTATTCAGGAAATATTGATCGATTAGTAATGTGGGTAATTAATGTCACATGGTCTATACCTACATTGTTATTAGTAATTGCGATAACTTTAGCTTTGGGAAAGGGTTTATGGCAAGTGTTCATTGCTGTAGGACTTACCATGTGGGTTGATGTTGCTAGAGTAGTTAGAGGTCAAGTAATGATAATTAAAGAAAGACAGTTTATTACTGCAGCTAGAGTTTTAGGTTTTAGTGATTTAAGAATTTTGATAAAACATATTTTGCCTAATATAGTATCCCCACTCATAATTATTTCTGCAGCAAATTTTGCTGCATCTATATTAATTGAAAGTGGACTTAGTTTTTTAGGTTTAGGTGCTCAACCGCCAATGGCAAGTTGGGGGTCAATAATTAAAGATCATTATAATTACATAATATTAGGTAAGCCAATGCTAGCATTGATCCCTGGCATTTGTATAATGTCATTGGTGATGGCATTTATGCTTTTAGGAAATAAGTTAAGAGATAAATTAGATGTAAAAAACTAACTTATTTAACTGGGTATTGTAATAAGATTTTATTAACAAATGATTTAATTTGCTCTTCTTTCTTAGACGTTTTTTCTGAAATATAGCCTTTACCTATTCCTTGCCAAACTAATTCATTTTTCTTATAATCTACAATGTCAACATAAAGAGTCCCTTGGGTGGTAGATGTATTGTAATTAAAGTTGTACCAAGGACCATAACTATAACCTAGATAATTGTAATAGTTGTTAATATTTATTTGTTCGTTAACACCTGTAAAAATACTAATTACTACATCTGGATCTATAGAATTTTTTCTAAGACCGATTGAGGAAAGTTCAATTTCCAATGCTTTTAAAATTCTTTTTTTATCAAGTTCGTTAATTTGAGCCTTATCAATTCCTTTTTTTGAAAACGCATAAGTCTTGTATGAAGAAAAGTCAATTTCACTATTATAATCTGTAGTTACTCTAACTGAAGAGCATGATAAAGATGTTAAGGAGATTAGTAAGATTAGTAATTTTTTGAAATTTTTCATATTATTTTTAAATTAAATGTTTAAGGTGAACTTCGTTAGGTAAAGTTACTTTTAAATCTGGATTAAGCCTCATTGCTTGTTTAATTGCAAAAATTGCACCTTTATTTCTAGCCCAACTTCTTCTTGCGACTCCGTTGTTAACATCCCAGTGTAACATTGATTCAATTTTTTGTTCACACTCTCTAGTACCTTCAATTACCATGCCAAAACCACCGTTGATAACTTCTCCCCAACCAACACCACCGCCGTTGTGAATACTTACCCATGTTGCACCTCTAAAACTATCTCCAATCACATTTTGAATAGCCATATCAGCTGTAAATTTTGAGCCGTCATATATATTTGAAGTTTCTCTGTAAGGAGAGTCTGTTCCTGACACATCGTGATGATCTCTCCCAAGTATAATAGTACCAATTTTTTTCTCTGCTATTGCTTTGTTAAAAGCCTTTGCAATTTCAACTCTCCCTAAAGAATCAGCATATAAAATTCTGGCCTTAGAGCCAACAACAAGTGAATTACTTTTTGCAGCTTTTATCCAGTCAATATTATCTTGCATTTGAACTTTAATTTCTTCTGGAGAATTAATCATTAATTTTTCAAGTACTTCACAAGCTATTTTATCAGTTATTTCTAAATCCTCTTGTTTGTTTGATGCACATACCCATCTAAATGGACCAAATCCAAAATCAAAGCACATTGGCCCCATTATGTCTTGTACATAGCTAGGAAATTTAAAATTGACTCCATCATCAGAAAAAACATCTCCACCAGCTTTAGAGGTTTCTAGTAAAAATGCATTACCATAATCAAAAAAATATGTCCCTTTTTCACAATGCTTATTTATAAATTCTGCATGTAAAAGAAGACTTTCTTTAACTTTCAACTTAAATAAACTTGGGTTATTAGAAATCATTTCATTTGCATTTTCAAAATCAATACCTTCGGGGTAATAACCCCCTGACCATGGATTATGTAAAGAAGTTTGATCACTCCCTATATCTATAAAAATATTGTTCTTGTAAAACTCTTTCCATATAGTTATTATATTTCCGTGATATGCTAAAGAAACAATTTCTTTATTTTTCTTGGCAACTTTTACCCTTTTCATCAGCTTATCAATGTCACTAAATACTTCATCAACCCATCCTTGTGAATGTCTTATTTCAACAACTTTTAGATTTACTTCGGCACAAACAGTAATACACTTTGCAATATTTCCAGCTTTTGGTTGAGCTCCACTCATTCCTCCTAATCCAGAAGTAACAAATAATCTTCCTAAAGGATTTTTATTGATTTTTCTAAAAGCATTTAAAACTGTAATAGTTGTCCCATGAACAATTCCTTGTGGTCCGATATACATATAACTACCCGCAGTCATCTGGCCATATTGAGTTACACCTAATGCACTAAATTTTTCAAAATTTTCTTTCGAAGAATAATTAGGAATCATCATTCCGTTAGAAACCACAACTCTGGGAGCAAGTATATTTGATGGAAAAAGTCCAAGTGGATGTCCAGAATTAATAACTAAAGTTTGATTATTGCTCATTTCAGACAGGTATTTCATGCATAATCTGTATTGAGCCCAATTTTGAAATACAGAACCGTTACCTCCATATGTAATTAACTCGTGAGGATGTTGTGCTACTTCTTTGTTAAGATTATTTTGAATCATTAACATAATAGCACCAGCTTGTTTAGTTTTAAATGGGTATTCTTCTAGTGGTCTGGCATACATCTCATAAGAGGGTCTGAATCTGTACATATAAATTCTGCCATATTGATCTAATTCATCTTTGAATTCTTTATACAAAGTTTCGTGATGAATTTTATCGAAATATCTTAGTGCATTAATGATGGCTAACTTTTTTTCATTAGCAGATAATACTTCTTCTCGTTTAGGGGCATGATTAATTGTTGGATCTAAATTTATTTTTTTAGGTAAATAATTAGGAATACCTTCTTTAATTTGATCTTTGAATGTCATAAATTAATTAGTTTTTGGATCATAACCGTAGGGGCAGTGTTTACAATTACTTTGACAGCAATATCCTCTTTTTAAATGATATTTTTCGGTAAAACATTTATATCCTTCTTTTGTTATGTAGTAGTTTTTCTCCATAATTGATAGAAAATAATTGTTCTACACAAATATAAAGCAATTTCAATTATCTTTGATTATATGAATGTGATTTTAAAAAATAGTGTTAATGAAAAGGTTCATTTTGTTAATAATAATGGATTGCAATTATTTTTTAAAAGAGAGGACAAAATTCATAGTATAATTTCAGGAAATAAGTACAGAAAATTAAAATTTAATCTAATCAAAGCAAAAGAATTAGGTTACAAAGGGCTACTGACTTTTGGTGGAGCATATTCTAATCATATTCCAGCCGTTGCATACGCTGCAAAAAAACACGGCTTCAAATCACTTGGCTTTATAAGAGGTGACGAATTAGTAAATAATTTCTTAGAAAACTCAACTCTCAAATACTCACATAATTTAGGTATGAAATTTAATTTCTTATCACGATCAAATTATAAACAAAAAACAAATGAAAATTATGTAAACAGTATAAAAAATAGATTTAAAGATTATTATTTTATTCCTGAGGGAGGAACAAACGCATTAGGAGTTTTAGGTTGTGAAGAGATTTTAAATCACGAGGATAAAAAGTTTGATTATGTATGTTGTTCTGTAGGGACTGGTGGTACAATTAGTGGTTTAATAAACAGCTCTTATGAGAATCAACAAATTATAGGATTTTCATCAATAAATAAAAAGTATTTATTAAATGATATTACTAAATTTGTAAATAATAATAATTGGATGCTTATTGATGATTTTTCTTTTGGTGGTTATGGAAAAGTTAACAACAAGTTAATTGAATTTATGAACAACTTTAAACATAAATATGATATCTTATTAGATCCGATTTATACATCAAAACTGGTATATGGTGTTTTAAATTTAATAACCAATAACTTTTTTAAACCTAATTCTAAAATATTAATGATTCACACAGGTGGACATCAAGGAATATTACCTATGAATAAATATTTAAAAGATAAAAATTTAACTACTATTAATTACTAATGATAAAATTCAGAATACTTATAGTCTTATTTATTTTTAGTTGTGGGACAAAAAAAGTTATTATTAATTCTCCAGCAGAAAATGATAATATTCAAAGAGTTGATAAAAAAGTTAATAGTAAACCTTCAAATGTAAATATCAATTCTTCACCGGTTATAAACAATGTTAATGATTACATTGATTATTTTAGTGGAGTTGCGATGGATGAAATGCGAACATATAAAATACCAGCAAGTATTACTTTAGCTCAAGGGATTTTAGAGTCTGGATCCGGAAAAGGAAGATTGTCAGTTGAGGCAAATAACCATTTTGGGATTAAATGTCATGATTGGAAAGGACCAAAAATATTTCACGACGACGATGAAGCACAAGAGTGCTTCAGAAAATACAGTGCCCCAGAATACTCCTATAGAGATCATTCTATTTTTTTAACTTCGAGATCAAGATATTCTGGCCTTTTTGATCTTTCAATAAGTGATTATAAAAATTGGGCTAAGGGTTTAAAAAAAGCAGGTTATGCTACTGATAAAAACTATCCAAATAAATTAATTAATTTGATAGAAAACTATAAGCTATTTATCTTTGATGAAATAGTATTAAATAAAAAAAATCGTAAAAATAGAAGCCTAAGAGATAATACTTTAAAACATGAAGTAATAAAAGGTGATACATTATATTCAATTTCAAAAAAATATAATATTTCTATTAAAGAGCTATTAAAAATCAACAAACTAAAAGATAGAACATTAATTATTGGTCAATTATTAATAACAGATAAATGATATATCAAAGAAGTAGTGCATTATTTAAAGAAGCCCTAAAATATATTCCTGGAGGAGTTAATTCACCTGTTAGAGCTTTTAAAGCTGTAGGTGGGACCCCAATATTTATTAAGGAAGCAAAGGGTGCGTACTTGATAGATGAAGATGATAATAAATATATTGAATACATAAACTCATGGGGCCCCATGATATTAGGTCATTCTTATCCTAAGGTCGTAGATGCAATAATTAAAAAAGCAAAAAAAGGTACTTCATTTGGGGCTCCAACAGAAATTGAAAATAAAATTGCTGAGCTAGTAGTCAAAATGGTCCCAAATATTGATCAAATTAGATTTGTAAACTCTGGAACAGAAGCTTGTATGAGTGCTATTCGGTTGGCAAGAGGATATACTAAAAAAGAAAAAATAATCAAGTTTTCAGGATGTTACCACGGACACAGCGATTCATTTTTAATTCAAGCTGGAAGTGGTAGTATTACTTATGGAGAGCCAAACAGTCCTGGAGTCACTCACGGGACTGCAAAAGATACTTTAATTGCTCAATATAATAATCTTAAAAGTGTAGAAAATATTATTTTTTCAAATAAAAATGAAATTTCAGCTATTATTCTTGAACCAATAGCCGGAAATATGGGGTGTATTCCCCCTGTTGAAGGTTTTTTAAATGGATTAAGAGAGTTATGTGATAAACATAATATACTATTAATATTTGATGAAGTTATGACCGGCTTTAGAGTTGCAAAAGGTGGTGCACAGGAACTTTATGGAATTTCAGCAGATATTGTATGTTTTGGGAAGATAATCGGAGGAGGACTACCTGTCGGAGCTTTTGCTTCTACAAACAAGATTATGTCTTATTTATCTCCAAATGGACCTGTTTATCAAGCTGGTACATTAAGCGGTAATCCATTAGCTATGGCAGCAGGATTCTCAATGTTAAATGCTATAGACAATGATCCTGAATTATATCAAAGGTTAGACAAAAAAACAAATTATTTAGACACTGGAATTTCTAAAATATTAAAAAGAAAAGGGGTTAAATTCTCAACTAATAGAGTCGGCTCAATGTTTTCAATTCATTTTACAGAAAATAATGTAACAGATTTTGATTCAGCTAAAAAAGCTGATAACAGATTTTTTTCAACATTTTTTCATGAATTGTTAAAAAACGGTATTTATATAGCGCCTAGTTCATACGAATCTTGGTTTTTAAGCGATGCTTTAACATTTGATGATCTAGATAAAACAATTGCTGTTGTAGAAAAGATATCATCTAAGCTCTTGTAATTAGAATATTTTCTTTACTTTTAAAAAAAAAATCATTATATCATGAAAAAAACATTTTATACTTTTTTAATTTTCTCTTTCTTAAGTTTAAATATCAATTCTCAAACTCAATACAGTTCAATTGATGATGTTAAGAGATTAAATTATGAACTTTTTGAGGAAATCGGGTTTGATGATTCTAAAATAAATATTGTATCTAGATTAATATACTCTACAAATAAAAAAGCAACTTACATTTCAAAAAAAGGAGCTTTCCCACAAAAAGATATTTTAGATGGTGAGTTTAATACAAATTTTTTAAAGCTTTTGTCAGAAAAGGATTTAGCTAAATTTAAAACTATCCAACACAAAATAAAATAGATATTATTTAATTTCTACAAATAATCCACTGTCACTTTTTGACACTTTTGCAAGGTTATTTTTTGTTAATCCTTTTATTCCCTTATCCCATGCTTTATTACTCAAATTCGATTTAGATTTTAATTCAGAAAGTTCAATTTTTTGATTTTCTTTTAATATTGAGAAAATGACTTTTTCATTATCGTTTAAATCTAAAGGTTTTTTTTCAGGTCTCATTTGAGGGAAAAATAATACCTCCTGAATTGAACTATTATTAGTCATCAACATAACTAGCCTATCTATTCCAATACCTATTCCAGATGTAGGAGGCATTCCATATTCAAGTGATCTTAAAAAATCATTATCAATAAATTCAGTAGCTTCATCATCTCCTTTTTTAGATAATTCTAGTTGATTTTCAAATCTTTCCCTTTGGTCTATAGGATCATTTAATTCACTGTAAGCATTAGCTATTTCTTTACCATTAATAATTAGCTCAAATCTTTCGGTTAATTTTGGGTTTGTTCGATGTGTTTTGGTCAAAGGACTCATTTCTTTTGGGTAATCAGTAATAAAAGTTGGCTGAATGAACTTTTTCTCACACTTTTCTCCAAAAATTTCATCAATTAATTTACCAACACCCATAGTTTCATTAACTTCAATACCAAGATTTCTTGCAGTGTTTCTCAAGTCTTTTTCGCCCATTTCAGAAACATCAATACCAGTGTGAATTTCTATAGCCTTTAAAATTGGTATTCTAGGGTATGGAGCTTTAAATTCTATTTCATTATTGCCTACATTGAATTTTGATTTGCCATTAGTTTCTATTGCTACTTTTTCAAGTAAACTTTCTGTTGTTTCCATCATCCAGAAATAGTCCTTATATGCCACATATAATTCCATGATTGTAAATTCAGGATTATGTGTTCTATCCATTCCTTCATTTCTAAAATCCTTAGCAAATTCGTATACACCATCGAACCCACCTAC
>JABHBC010000071.1 GCA_018674025.1 Flavobacteriaceae bacterium | reverse complement strand
TAATTATTGAGATTTATTAGCCAATTGACCACATGCAGCATCTATATCCTTACCTCTAGATCTTCTAAAGGTAACGGTAATATTGTTTTTTTCTAAAACATTCATGTATAAAGCAATTGCAGAATTATTTGCTTGCTTAAAACTTGGGTCATCAATTGAATTGTATTGAATTAAATTAACCTTACTTGGTGAGAATTTACAAAATTCAACAAGGGCATTAACATCCTCCATTTTATCATTTATTCCCTCCCAAACAACATATTCATATGTAATTCTATTTTTAGTGTTCTTGTACCAATATTTTAGAGAATCCCTTAACTCTATTAAATTAAATTTTTCATTAAAAGGCATAATTGAAGTCCTTGTTTTTTCAATTGCACTATGCAAAGACACGGCTAACTTAAATTTAACTTTATCATCGGCCATTTTTTTAATCATTTTTGGAATTCCTGATGTAGAAACAACTATTCTTTTAGGCGACATACCTAAACCACTAGGAGAGGTGATCTTACTAATAGCCTTTAAAACATTATTATAATTCATTAAAGGCTCTCCCATCCCCATAAAGACAATGTTTGTCAATGGTTTATTATGGAATTCCAGACATTGATTATTAATAGTAACTACCTGATCGTATATTTCATCAGGATTTAAATTTCTCATTCTTTTTAATCTGGATGTTGCACAAAATTTGCAATTCAAACTACAACCAACCTGTGAAGATATACATGCAGTCATTCTAGTCTTTGTAGGAATTAATACAGACTCAACGGTTAAACCATCGTGCAGTCTAATAGCATTTTTAATTGTTCCATCCGTACTTTTTTGTACAGAATCAATTTCTATATTATTAATCACAAATTCAGACTTGAGAGAATCTCTAATTTCTTTAGAGATATTTGTCATTTGATCAATATCAGTAATGGATTTTTTCCATAACCATTCATAAACTTGGTTTCCTCTAAATGCTTGAAAACCTTTATCAGTAAAGAAAGCTCTAAGATCTTCAAGAGATAGTGATCTAACGTCTTTTTTAATCATGATTATATAATCAGCATTGCATCACCATAACTAAAGAAATTATATTTCTTTTTAATGGCTTCTTCATAAGCTCTTAACATAAAATCATGACCTGCAAATGCAGATGTCATCATCATTAAAGTTGATTTAGGCATGTGGAAGTTTGTAACCATGCAATTTGCAATACTAAATTCGTAAGGAGGGAAAATAAATTTATTTGTCCAGCCATTGTACACATTTAAAGTTCCACTAGATGACACAGAACTTTCAATAGCTCTCATAGATGTAGTTCCAACTGCACATATTCTTCTTTTTTCTTTTAATGCTTTATTAATAATTGTAGTTGCATTAATATCAACATCAATTTCTTCACTATCCATTTTATGTTTGGATAAATCTTCAACTTCAACTGGATTAAAAGTCCCTAAACCAACATGCAAAGTGATTTCTGCAAAATTTATTCCTTTAATCTCTAAACGCTTTAAAAGGTGTCTAGAAAAATGCATTCCTGCGGTTGGCGCTGCAACTGCTCCTTCATTTTTTGCAAATATTGTTTGATATCTTTCTTTATCGTCTGGTTCAACTTCTCTATTTATATATTTAGGTAAAGGAGTTTGACCAAGTTCAGTCAATTTAGCTCTAAATTCGTCATATCCCCCATCGAATAAAAATCTTAAAGTTCTACCTCTAGAAGTTGTATTATCAATTACCTCAGCTACTAATGTATCGTCATCTCCAAAGTATAATTTATTTCCAATTCTTATTTTTCGTGCTGGATCAACTAACACATCCCATAATCTTTGTTCAGAGTTTAATTCTCTTAAAAGAAAAACCTCAATTCTTGCACCAGTTTTTTCTTTATTACCATAAAGTCTAGCTGGGAAAACTTTTGTATTATTTAAGACCATAACATCATCTTCATCAAAATAATCAATAATGTCTTTAAATGACTTATGTTCAATAGTTTGTTCTTTTCGATTAAGAACCATTAGTTTTGATTCATCTCTGTTTTCTGCAGGGTATTCAGCCAAGCGCTCTTCAGGTAATTCAAATAAGAAGTGGGATAATTTCATGTTGTATATTTTTTAGAAGGTGCTAATATACAATCTGGGGATAGGCAAAGTCAAGTAAATCAGCTTTTATTTATTGTAATTCCTAATTTAGTTAAATCATTCCAAAAATTTGGATAAGACTTTGATACAACATCTGGATCTTTAATAATAATATTTGTCAAAACAGATAACGGAGCAAATGCCATTGCCATTCTGTGATCTTCATAGGTTTGAATAGTAACATTATTATTTATTTGGTTTGGATTATTAAAGCTCAAAGTATCGCTGGTAATCACTATGTCAGTCCCTAGTTTTTTAATTTCATTTTTCAATGCTAACAACCGATTAGTTTCTTTAATTAACAAGGTCTTTAACCCAGTTAACGAGCAATTAATTCTAAGTCCTAAACATGTCACAGCAATAGTTTGTGCTAAATCTGGGGATGAATTTAAATCAAAAGCCACAGTGTGTTTAGAAATCTTAGTTTTTTTGATTGTTATTGAATTATCATTAAAACTTGTTTCAACTCCAAATTCATTGTAAATCTTAGTAAGAACAGAATCGCCCTGAAGACTTGAAATATTATAGCTGCTTAATATAATTTCAGTGTTAATTGGAGATAGTGCAACAAAACTATAATAGTAAGATGCAGAGGACCAGTCTGATTCAACCTTTATAATTTTTTTTACACCCAAGTCATTAAATCTATTAATTTTAATAATATTGTCTTCAAAGCTGTATAAAACACCTAATTGGTTTAATAAAGATAAAGTCATCATAATATAGGGCTTAGAAGTAATTTGTCCTTTTAAATTAACTTCTAAACCATTTTTTAAACTAGAACCAATTAATAATAATGCAGAAATATATTGACTACTCACATTAGAATCTAAACTTAATTTATTAGTATTAAATTCTTTCCCTCTGATTCGTAAAGGAGGATAACCTTTTTTATTTAAATATTTAATATCAGCACCTATACTATTTAAAGCATCTACTAAAATTTTGATTGGTCTATTTTGCATTCTATTAGATCCTGTAAGAGTTATATCACCTGATTTAGATATTGCAAAAAATGCTGTCAGAAAACGCATTGCCGTACCAGCATGGTGAATATCGACAGTATCTGAGTTAGAAGCTAATGCTTTATGTAAAACATTAGTGTCATCTGATTTAGAAAGGTTTAAAATAGTAATATTGGGATAAAGTGCCTTTAAGATTAATAATCTATTAGATTCGCTTTTTGAACCAGTAATTGACAAAAATGAACCACTTAGTACGCTAGATTTGTTAAGAATTAAACTCATTTAATTAACTTATCATTATTGTGGTGTCTATCATGATCTCTTTTAGTTTTTAATGCCATTTTTGAATCAAATGACTTTTGAAGATCTACACCTGTTTGATTAGCTAAACATAAAACAACAAACATAACATCAGCTAGCTCCTCACCCAGATCAGATTGTATATCTGAGTCTTTTTCACTTTGTTCTCCATACCTTCTTGCAATTATCCTGGCTACTTCACCAACTTCTTCAGTCAATTGAGCCATATTTGTCAACTCGTTAAAGTATCTAACTCCATGATTATTAATCCATTTGTCTACCTGAGCTTGTAAGTTGTTAATTTCCATAAAATTTATTTTTTTATTTTGAGACTTGAATCATATATAATTGTAACAGGCCCGTCATTTGATAAGTTAATTAGCATGTCTGCTCCAAATACCCCAGATTTCAATTCTGTATTAAGATTTTCATTTAGTTGCTTTAAAAATTTTTCATACATAGTTTTAGCTAATTCAGATTTTGCAGCTTTAATGAAACTAGGCCTGTTTCCTTTTAAAACATTCGCTTGGAGAGTAAACTGACTAACCAGTAAAACATCACCCTTAACTTCGTTAATATTATTATCAAATGTGTTAAACATTCTAAGTTTTATTATTTTATTTATTAACCAATGTATATCGTTATCATTGTCATCAATTGCTATTCCCAAAAAAATAACAATCCCCTTATTAATTGAGGAAACTAACTTTCCATCAATTATTATTTCAGCACCCGATACCTTTTGAATAACAGCTTTCATTAAACATCAAAATTATCAACTCTGTAGCTGGACTTATCATCCTCTAAAATTTGAAGATAATTTTCATATCTAGAAATTGCAATTTTACCATCTTCAACATACTGCTTGACAATGCATTTTGGTTCGTTTACGTGCATACAGTCATTAAATTTACATTGATTAATTAATTTATAAAATTCTGGAAAATAATTTTTAATATCGCCTTTGTTAAAATCGACTATACCAAAGCCTCTAATACCAGGAGTGTCAATTATTTTAGCACCAAAATCAAGATCGAATAATTCTGCATTTGTAGTAGTATGTTGACCTTGTGAATGTTGAACAGAAATATTATTTGTTCTTAGATTTAAATTTGGTTGAAGAGAATTAATTAAAGTAGACTTTCCAACTCCAGAATGTCCTCCAAACATACTTATATTGTCCTTCATCAAGAATTTAACTTTGTCTATATTATATTGGTTTTTAGCAGATATTTCAAAACATTCATATCCAATATTTGTATAAATCTCAATTAATTTTTTTAAAACTTTTTTTTCTGCCTCATCCAACAAATCAATTTTATTAAATAACAATACAGTGTTTATTGAATAAGCGTTTGACGTTAATAAAAATCTATCTATGAAATTTGTAGAAGTTACAGGGCTAGATATTGTTATAATTAAAAAAACAATATCAATATTTGATGCTAGTATATGTGTTTGCTTGGAAAGGTTAACAGATTTTCTTAAAACATAGTTTTTTCTTTCACAAATGTTATTTATAACTCCAGTAACAACATCACTATTTTTTTCTAATTCAAAATCTACATAGTCACCAACAGCTATAGGGTTGGTACTTTTTATACCATCCAATCTAAACTTACCCTTAATTCTACAATCAAATTGGTCATTGCTTGGGGTTTTAACAGAATACCAACTGCCGGTTGATTTATAAACTAATCCTCTCATTATTACAAAGATGAAGATTAATAACTCTCAATGCAAAAAAAATATTTAATAATCTATTGTTTAAAAATGCTTTGTTGATGATTAATAGACTCTTGATGAATTGCTTTATATACTCTCAAAATAAATTGCTCACTTAAATCCTTCTTTTTTCCCTCTGCAATCATTTTTTCTAGAATCTCATTCCATCTTTTAGATTGTAAAACTGCAACGTTATTTTCTTTTTTTAAAACACCAATCTCTTCAGCTATATTCATTCTTTTACCTAAAGTTTCTAATAATTGACTATCAACAAGATTTATTTTTGTCCTAAGATTGTTCAAATTATTTTTATACTCATCTGCGTGATCAGTAATTTTCCTAATTTTTAAATCCTTTATAATTTTTATCAAGCTGGAAGGGGTTACCTGTTGAGCTGCATCGCTCCAGGCATTATCCGGGTCATGGTGAGTTTCTACCATAAAGCCATCATAATTAAGCCCTAAAGCAGTTTGACATAAATCAAATATTATATCTCTTCTTCCTGCAATATGAGAAGGATCTAAAATTAAAGGCAAATCAGGGAATTTATTTTGTAACTCTATTGCAATTTGCCATTCTGGATTATTTCTGTAATTGGTCTTTTCATAAGTGGAAAAACCTCTATGAATAACTCCTAAGTTTTTAATATTACAAGAATAAAATCTCTCTACAGCACCAAGCCACAATGAAAGATCTGGATTTACTGGATTTTTTATTAAAACTGGCTTATCTGTTCCTTTAAGAGCTTCAGCTATTTCTTGAACAATAAATGGACTCACAGTTGACCTTGCACCAATCCATAATATATCAATATCATGCTTTAAAGCTAATTCAACGTGATTTGCATTAGCGACTTCAGTTGTAATTAGCATTCCGGTTTCTTGTTTTGCTTTTTGTAGCCATTTTAGACCTAATGAACCGACCCCCTCAAAATTACCTGGTCTAGTTCTAGGCTTCCAAAGTCCTGCTCGAAAAACAGTAGCTTTAGTGTCCTTTAGACTATGTGCTATTTTTAAAACTTGATCCTCAGTTTCTGCACTACAGGGTCCCGCTATTGTTAAAGGGTGGTTTAAGTTAAACTCATCTAGCCAGTTTCTTAATTGTTTATTATTTTTCATCTTATTCCTTTGAGAATGTTTTTAATGTAATTTGTTTGTGTCATTTGAGTTTTTAATTCTCCAAATTTATCATTTTGGAGTAAATTTTTAAAGGAGTTTAAATTCACTATATATTCCTCTAAGCTTTCAACTATATTTTCTTTATTTAATTCAAAAATTGGAGCCCACATTTCTGCT
>JABHBC010000281.1 GCA_018674025.1 Flavobacteriaceae bacterium | reverse complement strand
GTGTTGTTGATAAAGAAGAATTTGAGAAAAAAAATCAATACTTCTACGATCAATATTACAAAGGAAAGCTTGACTATGATGAATGGACAGAATTTTCTCTCACAACAGTCAAAGGTAAAAAACCAGAAGAAATTGCAGATCTTTTATCTAATTTTCTTAGCTCTGTGATAGAGCCAATGGTAAATATTTACGCATTAAGACTTCTGCATGAACATAATCACAACAATGACATTATGTTGCTTGCATCAGCTACCAACTCGGTAATAGTAAAGCCTATTGCTAGAAGATTAGGTTTTAAAAACATTGTTTCGACTGAAGTAGAAATTATTGATGGGTTTTATACTGGCAAGGTTTTAGGCATTCCAGCACTGGGAGAGGGTAAGCTTGTGAAAGTTAAAGAATGGATGTCTAAAAATAATATTAATAGTTTTAATGATGCACCTTTTTACTCCGACTCTATTAACGATTTACCATTAATGGCTGCAGTTAATAAAGCAGTTGCCGTAAATCCTGACGATCTTCTCAGAGAAGAATGTGATTCTAGGTCTTGGGAGATTATTGACCTGCCTTAACTTTTGCCTTCAATTTTATCTGCTACTATTTGCGCAGTCTGAGCGCTTAAAGTCCAACCCAAATGCCCGTGACCAGTGTGATAATAGATTCCCTTCATTTTACTTTCTCTAGTAATGGGCATCATGTTTGGCGTCATTGGTCTTAATCCAGCCCATGGCGTATATGTCTCTGTACTAACGTTTGGAAAGTATTTTTCTACCCATTTTAGTAAAGGCCTTATTCTATCTTGTCTTATATCTGTATTAATCCCAGCTAATTCAGCAGTTCCGGCAACCCTAAATCTATTACCAAGTCTACTTGCAACAATTTTCACAGGTTGATCTATAAGTGAAACTGTCGGAGCACATTTTTTTGAGATTTCATCTTTAAGATCAATAGTGATACTGTAGCCCTTAACAGGATATACATTCATTTTATCACCAAGCCTATTAGCAAATTTCTGTGTACCAACTCCTGCACAAATAACAACATTATCAAATGCTTCATTTATTAGTTCATTCTCATTCCTCATTGTCAAAACGAGTTGATTTTTTTGTCTTGTTATATGCTCTACATTTGTATTAAGTTGCAGATTCGCAGAGTATTTTTCTACTAAAACTTGTTCAAGACTAGTACAAAATTTATGAATATCCCCGCTTGCATCAGACTTTGTATATATTCCTCCTAAGATTTTTTCATAGTTTTTATTATTTTCAAAAGCTGGCTCTAGATTCTTAACCTCTTCAGTTGTCAGTATGTCCCATTCCATTCCTTCTTGGTTAAGCCATGAGGCCTTATCTTTGTCTAATTTGAACTCTTTTTTAGAGTCGTAGAACCTTAAAATACCTTTCTTTAATAATTCGAATTCAATACCTTCCTCATCAGCTATCTTAAAATATATTTCCCTAGCTTTTTTAGCCATATCTATAGTTTCTAATGTATTTTTCTTGTGTTCTCCTTTTATAGTTGCCATTAGAAAGCCAAACATCCATTTATATTTTTGAATTTCTGGTGATGGATTAAACAATAAAGGAGCATCAGGTTTAAACATCCATTTAATGCCGCTTATTACATTTTTTGTAGTATTCCAAGTTTCGGCATTACTAGCACTAAGTTGTCCGCCATTAGCATAGCTTGTTGCCATAGCCGGGTATCTTCTGTAATCAATAATTGTTACGTTGTGGCCTCTTTTTAAAAGAGTGTAGGCAGTAGTTGTACCCGCTATTCCAGCACCAATGACTGCAATTTTTTTCATAACATATTGTCTCAGTAATTAAGTTTAAAATCGATAGACAAAAAGAAAAGATTCTTTTTATTTAATACAAACTTAGATACAATCTAAATAAGAATCGTTCTCATTTAAAAATACCCTTAGGAAATATTATGAGTGAATTTATTATAGTTTTTAGAGAAGTACTAGAAGCCTCCTTGGTTGTAGGTATTATTTATTTAATTCTAGAAAAATCTAACCAACTTAGTCATATGTTTCAGCTTTGGATGGGTGTTTTAGCTGCCATAGTTGCAAGCATCATAGTTGGGTATCTTGTTCTAATGGCTAAAGATTCTCTGGGAAATGATTCAACAGCAGCTTTATTTGAGGGAACATTTT
>JABHBC010000070.1 GCA_018674025.1 Flavobacteriaceae bacterium | reverse complement strand
TAAATTTATACTCTCAAAAAAACCATAACTATACTCAGTAATGTAATCATAATTTAAACCATCAGATTGAATCTGATCACCATCAGGTGTAATAGTTATTTCATTAACTCCTCTTGTGCTATGTTTAGAATATTCATATGTACTCATTATGGTACTAGCATTAAGACCAATTGCTAAAAATAAAGCTGTAAATAATATACTCAATGATTTTAAATATTCTTTCAACAATTTTTGCTTAATGAAATTATTGAGATAATAAAGACCCAACAAAACAACAATAAACATTAGATAATAGGTCATTTGAAAATGATTTGCACAAATCTCAAGACCGAGTGCTAAAGTGGTTAAAAAAAACCCTTTGTAGTAACTTTTATTAAATACTAAAATTATACCAGCTAAAACTAAAGGCATATAAGCAATTGCATGTGCTTTAGAATTATGACCAGCACCAATTATGATTATTAGGTATGTAGAAAATGCAAAAAATACTGAGCCTAAAAATGCTAACTTATAATCCATTTTAAGAACAAGTAAAAAAATATAAAAATTAATAAGATATAGAAGTAGATAATCAGCAGGTCTTGGTAAAAATCTAAGAAAAAGATCAATCTGTTTAATATAATTGTGTGGATATTTCGCGCCAAGTAAATATGTGGGCATCCCTGAAAAATTACTATCAGTCCAATATGTTTCAGAATCATTGAGATTTCTAAAATCATTTTGTTCTTTGGCCATTCCAGTGTATTGAACTATATCACTTTGGTAAATTTTTTCTCCGCTAAGTATGGGTGAAAAATAAGAAACAGAAATAATAACAAATAAAACAAATACTAAAAAGTGATGTAAGTTGTTTTTTAAATGTTTGAAAATACTAGTCAAGCTCTTCATAATCGACATAATCACCAATTTTGTTATTAGATTTTTTATTTCTTTTAGGCATTTTATCTATACTCACCTCACCTTCATTTTTTTTAGGCTTACTTCTTTTATTTTGACTAAAATTATCGTTCATTTTGTTTGACATATGTCTTAACAAAAAAGGAGTAGCGAGTCTCATTAAGAAACCTAAAATGCGATAAATCAGATAAGACCACAACAAAAAATAAATTACACCCATAGATTTCAAAAATACAATTATTGTAGATTAAAAAAGTTAATAAAATAATAAAAATTATATATTTGAATAAATTGATTTAATATGAACAAAACTGCTTTATTGTTATTATTAACAATTGTTCCAAATTTAATAATGGGGCAATATACAGATGTTATAAACAGTAATAAACCTGGAGAATCGTTTAGTGCTTTCTCGGTTGGAACTAATGTATTACAATTAGAAACTGCTACTAATTTTTTAAAGCAAGAACATAAATTGCTGGATAATAAATTTGTGGGCAATAGTTTTGATTTTTCACTTAGGTATGGTATTCTTTGGGAAGAATTGGAATTTATAGGTTTTGGGACTTATCAAACTGATATTTTTTATGATTATAGATATAATCCTACAAATGAAATTTCTAGAAAAAATGTAAAAGAATTTAAAATTGGATTCAAATATTTAATATACGATCCTTACAAAAATTATGATGATAGTCCAAATGTATATAGTTACAGAGCTAATCAAAAGTTTAAATGGAGATCACTTATTCCTGCAGTAGCTTTAATGTCAGGAATTAATATTGATTCTAAAATGAATCCCTACACAGCGAATGGAGTAAATGGAATTAGCCCCTTTGTTCTGCTATCCACACAAAATAATTTTAAAAATAATACTGTATTAATAGCCAATATTTTATTTGATAGAATTGGATCAAATCAAAATGATTTTGAATACATAATAACAATAACTAAAGCATTAAATGTAGATTGGGTAATATTTTTGGAAACACAAGGAATTAAAAGTGACTTTTATGCAGATAATTTGTTAAGTTTTGGTGCTGCATATCTTTTTAATAAAAATCTTCAAGCTGATACTTCATTTACAATTAATAATAAAGAAACTCCAAAAGTTAATAAAATATCATTTGGCTTAAGTTATAGATTTGATTTTCATAAAGATAAAGTTTTTACAAAATGAAAATAATTAAAGTTAATACGAAAAAACAGTTAACTGAGTTTGTAAAATTCCCATTTGATTTATACAAAAATTCAAAACAATGGGTCCCTGCTATAATTAGCGAAGAGATTAATAATTTTACCCAAGGTGTTAACCCAAGTCTTGATGATTGTGATTTAAATTTATTTTTGGCAGTTGAGGATAATTTAATTATTGGAAGAATTGCTGCAATAATTAACTGGCATGAGGTAAAAACACAAAAGATTAGAAAAATCAGATTTGGATGGTTTGACTCTGTTGATGACATTAAAGTTACTAAAGCTCTCATTAATGAAGTTGGCAAGATTGGAAAAAAACATCAACTAGGCATCATTGAAGGTCCAATAGGTTTTTCTAACTTGGACAAAGTTGGTGTGTTAACGAGTGGTTATGATGAGATTAGCACCATGATTACCTGGTATAACTATCCTTATTATAAAGATCATTTTGAAAAATTAAATTTTAGTATTGGTAAAGAATATCTAGAAAATAAATTTGAATTTGATAATATTGATACCGAATATTATTCAAAAATGGCCACAATAATAAAGAAAAGATATTCACTTAAATCAATAAGTTTCAATAGTACAAAAAAAGTTTTAACTTATGTAGATGATATGTTTTACTTGTTTAACATTACCTACTCTAAATTATCTTCATTCGTTCCTATAAATGATAAGCAAATTAAATACATGAAGGAAAAATTTATTTCATTTATTAATCCAGAATTTATAAAGTTTACTTTAGACAGTGAAGGTAAATTAATAGGTTTTGCTGTTATAATGCCTTCATTTGCAAAATCGTTACAAAAAGCAAATGGAAAATTATACCCATTTGGATTATTTCACTTATTACATGCAAAAATGTTTCCAAAGAATGTTACTCTTTTTCTAATTGGTGTACATCCTGATTATCAAAATAAAGGAG
>JABHBC010000069.1 GCA_018674025.1 Flavobacteriaceae bacterium | reverse complement strand
TTTGGAGCAAATTGATGGGTTTATAATCTCTTTATTAAAAACCTCAACCTTTTTATCAAAATCTTTAACTTCTCTTAAAAACCTAGGTCTTAACATTACTCCATCGTTTGCTATTGCATTATAAAAAGTCAAGGTTTGTAAGGGAGTTAGCGATACACCATATCCAAATGCCATCCATGGTAAGTCTAATCCATCCCAATTTTTTTTATCACTAGGGTGTGTTATTTTAGGAATTCCTTCACCAAGAATTGGTAAATCTAGAGTACTATTTAAACCCATACTATACAGCCTATCAACAAATTTTTCTGGTGTTTCTTTATAATTTTCATTAATTAATTTTACCATAGCAGTATTAGAAGAGACTTCAAATGCTTTAGCGACCGAAATTTTACCATAACCTCCTCTTTTAGAATCTCTAACATTTCTACCGTAAAAACTTAAAACTCCAGTTTCAGTGTCTATTACATCACTAGTATCAATAACCTTGTCCTCCAGAGCTGCAACCATACCCATCAATTTGAAAGTTGATCCAGGCTCATGAGATTCTCCAACAGCATAATTTAACTTTTCGTAATAAGTTCCTATAGATGTTCTTCCGAGGTTTGAAATCGCTTTAATTTCTCCAGTTGAAACCTCCATTACTACTACACTGCCATGATCTGCTTTAAATTTCTCTAATTGTTCTAACAGAGAAAAATGTGCTACATCTTGAATCTTAACGTCGATGGTTGTATATATATCTAAACCATCTTGTGGTTCAATTTGATTGAAATCTTCGATTGGCTTCCATTGACCTTTACCGATTTTCTGAGATAATCTTTTACCATCTACCCCTTTTAAATACTTAGAACCATAAGCTCCATCAATTCCAGGTCTGGTTACATTACCTTTATCATCTTTTCTTTCGTAACCAATAGTTCTTTGAGCAACACCACCCATTGGATAATCACGTTTTGTTTTTTGCTCAACAATTAACCCTCCTTTAAAAGATCCAAGTTTAAATAGTGGAAAGTTTTTAATTTTAACATGATCATTGTATCCTAAATTTCGAGCTATTAACAAATATCTATTTTTAGAGTCTCTGGCATTTTTAAGTAATTGAATAAAATAACTTTTAGATTTATTATGATACTTGGATAAACTAATAGCTAGTTCTTCGATATTATCATTGAAGTTTTTATCTGATGGAGTTAAAGCATCAAAACGAATATCATATTTTGGAACTGAAGTCGCTAAAAGCTTTCCATTACTCGAATACACACTTCCTCTGTTGGCTGGAATAATTACATTTTTAATATTATTTTCTTCTGACAAACCAATATAATAATCCCCCTTTACAAATTGAATATTAACAAGCTTAACAACAATAGAAATAGCCAGAATAAATATCAATACTGAAACTATATATGTTCTATTAATAATATGTTTTTTTGTTGTAGCCAATTTATTTCTTTACAATTATTTTAATTGGAGGTTCAGTTGATGAACTAATTCCCATTTCATTTATTTTTTTTGATACAGTTGATTCCATTTTATATCTAATTAAAATGGTTCTAGTGTCTACAAACTCAGATCGAAGTGATTTAACACTTTCGTTAATTCGAGCTATTTCATGAATTTTTTTATCTACGCTATGAGAACTATTAATCATCAGAAGAGACAAAAAAGAAAAAAATAAAATTAAGCTCCAGTTTTTAGACGAGTCTTTACTTAAAAGAAAAGAGCCTCTTATAAATTGGATTATTTTATTTTTCATTATTTAATTTTTTTCAGCAATTCTTAATTTGGCACTTCGAGCTCTATTATTTAACTTAATTTCATCTTCTGTAGGAACAATAAGTTTACCCACTTTACTAAAAGGTAACTTCTCATTACCGTAAATATCTTTTTCTGCGTCCCCTTGAAATAAACCGCTTCTGATAAATCTTTTAACCAAGCGGTCCTCTAAAGAGTGATATGAAATAACACTTAACCTTCCTTTTTGGCGCAAAACATCTTTGGTTTGAATTAAGAAAGATTTAATTACATCAATTTCAGAATTAACCTCTATTCTTAATGCTTGATATATTTGAGCTAATAATTTGTTACTTCTCTTTTTTGGCAATATGCTCAGAAGCAAATTGTTTAATTCTAAGGTTGTTTTGATTTCTGAAATTAGTCGGGCTTCAACAATTTTTCTAGCAATAAGTCGAGCCATTCTTAATTCTCCATAATCAAAAAATATTTTTGCAAGCTGGTCAAATGAATAATTATTAATAATGTCAAAGGCTTTTAATTCACTATTTTGATCCATTCTCATGTCCAAATTAGCATCATATCTTATAGAAAAACCTCTGTCTGGGACATCAATTTGGTGAGAAGAAATTCCAAAATCTGCAAGAATACCATCTACTTTATCAATATTAATTGAAAGTAAATTTTCTTTTAAATACATGAAATTTTTGTTAATTAATAAAAATCTATCGTCGTTAATTATATTCTCAAATGCATCTTGATCTTGATCAAATGCAATTAACTTTCCTTTTTCTCCGAGTTTCCCTAAGATCTCCTTGCTATGACCTCCTCCACCAAAAGTCACATCAACATAAATACCATTTTTAATAATATTCAAACCTGCTACAGACTCATTCAACAAAACAGGATTGTGGTACATCATAACTTAATCATCATTACCCATTACATCTTCAGCCAATGCTGCAAAATCAATTGCTGAATCTTTTAAAACCTTTTCGTAACTACTCTTATCCCATATTTCAATAAT
>JABHBC010000068.1 GCA_018674025.1 Flavobacteriaceae bacterium | reverse complement strand
GGAAAAGTTTACAGATCTTCTGTAAGTGGAGCTGCTAGAAGTGGAAACGGAAACTCCAACGATGCCTTTGCTAATCAAGGAGATTGGAGTGTAGATTTAGTAATCTCAGAACGAACTCCTGAAAATGCTGCTCAAAACTTTGGTGGATTCACTGAATCTGGTCATCCCTTATATACTGGTGGAGACGGAAACTGGTCAACTATAAGTGAAGGAATGGGCGCTGCTGGATGGGGATCATTTGCAGCCAACGCATATAACAGAGCTGCTGGTCTTGGAGGAGTTGCCTTAGGGTTTAACACACTTTCTGGACCTCAAGTTGGAGCTGCTGGTGGTATTGACGGAGGAAACGTAGGTCAGTTTTCTGCTGGATGGGGATCGAGAGCTATCGGGAATATCTCTACTGCAACTGGATTTAGAAATACTGCTAGTGGACAAGCATCTGTGGCTTTAGGAAACTACAATTATGCAACTGGAGATGCTACTATAGCAGTTGGAAAAGAGAATTGGGCTGAAGGAGCTAGTACAGTAGCTATTGGCTATAAAAATCATGCTGCTGGAGCAGGGTCTGTTGCTTTAGGTCAAGAAAATATTGCCTGGGGAACTACAAACTTCACCTCTGGTTATCAAAATATTGCAGGGGACATAAATGCGAATGTTGGAACAGCAGGAAGTGCTACAGCAATAGGTCTTCAAACCATAGCATCAGGAAGAAGTTCGTTTAGTGCAAATAAAAACACTTCAGCAATTAATCAAGCGTCAACTGCTTTAGGGTTATCTACCGTTTCAGACAACTTTGGCATGCTTGCAATTGGAGTAAATAATGAAGCAGGTATTGGAGACACTTCAATTGATCCAAATGATTATGGTGGGTATTATTATGCAGACGGCACTTATACAGGATCAAATCCAGGTGTTGCATTTGTTATTGGGAATGGAGATATTGATTCATCAACTGGAAAAGGTGGAGACAACCCTTCAAATGCATTTATAATAAGTTATGATGGTAATGCTACACTAGCAAATAATTTAACTATAAATTCAGATGCAAGATTAAAGTCTAACATAGTTAGCTTAGGCAGTACTTTATCTAGACTATTATTAATTGATGGGAAAAGCTACACAATGAAGGCTAATGAGTCAATTTCTAAAATTGGACTTCTAGCTCAAGAGGTGCAAGCTGCATTTCCAGAACTAGTAAAAACAGCAAATAATTCTGAAGGAACACTATCGGTCAATTACCAAGGGATGATTCCTGTGTTACTAAATGCTATTAAAGAGCAACAAGCTCAAATTAAAGAACTTAAAGCTTTAATTAAAAAATAAATGAGACTTATAATATTAAGCATTAGTTTTTTTTATTTGATATTTAATTCCACAGCGAAAACATTGGAAGAAAAAGATCATTTTAACGTGAGTTTAGACTTTGAGGCTCGTACATCAATTTTAGTGTCAAAAATGACCTTAGAGGAAAAAATATCACAGTTAGGAAATAATGCTCCTGCAATTCCAAGGTTAGGAGTTCTCGAGTACAATTGGTGGAATGAATGTCTTCACGGAGTTGCTCGAGCTGGAACTGCAACAGTTTTCCCTCAGGCAATTGGGATGGCTGCAACGTTCAATCCAAGTCTTATAAATGATGTTGCTGTTGTAATAAGCGATGAAGCTCGTGCAAAACATCATGAAGCATTAAGAAATAATGATTACAGTCAGTACAAAGGGCTTACATTTTGGTCTCCAAATATTAATATCTTTAGAGACCCAAGGTGGGGGCGAGGACATGAAACTTATGGTGAAGACCCCTACTTAACTGGGCAAATTGGAATTCAATTTGTAAAAGGTCTGCAAGGAAATGATCCAAAATATCTAAAATTAGTAGCGACAGCCAAACATTTTGCAGTCCATAGTGGACCAGAATCTGAAAGACATTTTTTTAACGCCACTGTAAACCAAAGGGATCTTTGGGAAACTTACTTTCCTGCATTTGAAGATTTAGTTGTTAAGGGGGGTGTTTATTCAGTGATGGGTGCATATAATAGAGTTAACGGAGAATCTGCTAGTGCTAGCAATTATTTATTACAAGAAATTCTACGTGATAAATGGGGTTTTAACGGTTATGTTGTATCTGATTGTGGAGCAATTAATGATATTCATGCAAATCATAAAATAGTTAAAACTCCTGAGGAATCTGCGGCTTTAGGAGTAATTACAGGTTGTGATTTAAATTGCGGTGGTATATATCAAAGGTATCTTCGAGAATCTGTTACATTGGGATTGATTTCAGAAAAAGAAATTGACACAGCGGTACATAGATTATTTCTAGCGAGAATGAAGTTAGGAATGTTTGACCCTGCTGAAATTGTTTCATTTGCACAAATTCCTTTTGAAATTAACAACAGTCAAAAACATGATGAGTTGTCATTAAAAACTGCTCTTAGTTCAATGACGCTTTTAAAAAATAATGGAGCACTTCCAATTGACATAAATAATATCAAAAAAATCGCAGTTGTTGGGCCTAACGCAGATAATATAAACGCATTACTTGGTAATTACCATGGCACCCCTTCAAACCCAGTGACCTTTATTAATGGTTTAAATGATTATGTTAGCAAAAAAGCTGAAATAACTTACTCCAAAGGAGTAGATTTAGTAAAGGATGGAGATGATGGTTTAAATTTACTCAGTGATTCAATTATTAATGAAGTTAAAATAGCTGATATGGCAATTTTTGTGGGAGGGTTGGATGCTACTTGGGAAGGGGAAGAAATGCCTGGAGGAATTAATATAGATGGATTTTATAATGGGGATAGAACAAAGATAGAATTACCAGAAATTCAACAAAAAGCAATTAAAGACATGGTCAAAACTGGGACCCCTGTTGTATTGGTTTTAATGGCAGGAAGTTCAATTGCATTAAACGGATTAGAAAAGGAATTAGAAGCTGTTTTAATGGCGTGGTACCCAGGCCAACGAGGGGGAAATGCTATAACTAGTGTTTTATTTGGAGATTATAACCCTAGCGGAAAATTACCTGTAACTTTTTATAGCTCAACAGCTGAATTACCTGATTTTAAGGATTATAACATGCAAGCAGGAAAAGGCTTTACTTACCGCTACTATAAAGGCGAGGCTCTATACCCTTTTGGTCATGGATTGAGTTATACTAATTTTAAGTATTCTAAGCTAAGGGCTGATAAAACAAATTTAAATGAAAAAGAAATTTTTAAAATCTCGTTTAATGTTAAAAATATTGGAGATTATGATGGTGATGAAGTTGTTCAGGTTTATATAAAAGATCTTGAGTCAAAACTCAAGATGCCAATTAAACAGTTAAGAAGCTTTAAGCGCGTCTCATTAAATAAGGGAGATGAAAAAATAGTTGAATTTGAATTTAAGCCGATTGAAGATTTTAGTTATTATGACGCAGATCAACAAAAGTATATGGTTGAAAAGGGAAGTTTTGAGATTCAAGTAGGTTCTTCAAGTCAAGATATTCGACTAAAGAAAATAATATATGTTGATTAAAATGAGAACTCTATTTATAAAATATGTACAAAATCAAGTATTATTAATTTCCTTCATTTTAATAGCAATACTTTCAAATCAGACTAAAGCACATAGTCAAGATGTCAATAAAAACGAGGTATTACTAAACATTAAAATTGATAGCATAATTTCAATCTTAACTTTGGAAGAAAAAATTGCAATGTGCCATGCTCAATCCAAATTTAGTTCACCAGGTGTGCCGAGACTTGGAATTCCTGAGTTATGGATGTCTGACGGTCCTCACGGAATTCGACCAGAAATGAATTGGGATAATTGGGACTATGCAAATTGGACCAACGATTATGTAACTGCTTTTCCAGCTTTAACATGCTTAGCTGCAACTTTTAATCCCGATTTATCCAATGAATACGGAGTGAGTTTAGGTGAAGAGGCTAGGTATAGAAAAAAGGATGTTCTACTTGGTCCTGGAGTTAACATTTATAGAACTCCACTAAATGGCAGAAATTTTGAATATTTAGGAGAAGACCCTTTCCTGGCCTCAGAGATGGTGGTACCATATATTCATGGGGTTCAGCAAAATGGAGTTGCAGCTTGTGTAAAACATTACGCTTTAAACAATCAAGAACAATGGAGAGGGCATATTAATGTTGAAGTGAGCGACAGAGCTTTACATGAGATTTATTTGCCAGCCTTCAAGGCTGCGATAATTGAAGGTCAATCTTGGTCAATAATGGGTGCTTACAATAAATTTAGAGGGGAGCATTGTTGTCATAATCAAATTCTATTAAATGATATTTTAAAAAATAATTGGGCTTTTGATGGAGTTGTAGTTTCAGATTGGGCAGGCACACATGATACTAATCAAGCGATACATAATGGATTAGATATTGAAATGGGAACTCCATCAAATAAAAATATTTCCAAAAGATATCCCTACAATAATAATTTCTTAGGGCTAAGTTTTTTAGAAAAAATAAATGCTGGTGAGGTAAAAGAAGATCTTTTAAATGATAAAGTGAAAAGAATTCTTCGATTAATGTATAGAACAACACTAAATAAAAATCGTCCATTAGGCAGTATCAATAATAAAGCGCATTCAAACACAGCTTATAAAGTTGCAACTGAGGGAATCGTTTTATTAAAAAATGAAGACAATCTTTTGCCAATAGATATTTACAAAAAACTAAACATAGCCATTATAGGTGAAAATGCTGAAAAATCGATGACTGTTGGTGGCGGATCTTCAGAATTAAAAGTAGCTTATGAAATTTCTCCTATTGAAGGATTAAAAAAACATTTTAAAAATGCAAATTTCAAATTTTCAACTGGCTATAACTCTAATGGAAATGAATTTGAAAACAAGAGACTCAATAACGAGGCATTGTCCATTGCAAAAGAATCTGATATTGTTTTTTTTATCGGAGGTTTAAACAAAAACTCTTCTCAAGACTCTGAAGGTTCGGACAGACAGCAATATAATCTACCATATAATCAAGACGATTTAATAGATTCAATTTCTAGGGTTAACAAAAATATAGCAGTTATTTTAATTAGTGGAAATGCGATAAGTATGCCGTGGTTAGCAAATGTAAAAACAGTTATGCAATCTTGGTATCTTGGAAGTGAAGCTGGTAATGCCATCGCTTCAGTCTTAAGTGGACATGTTAACCCCTCAGGAAAACTTCCATTTACCTTTCCAAAAAAATTAATGGATAATGGAGCCCATTATTATGGGGAATTATCCTATCCAGGAAACGGTGAAACTCAATTTTATAAGGAAGATATTTTAGTAGGTTATCGCTGGCATGATACAAAAAAGATAAAGCCTAATTTTGCTTTTGGACATGGACTTTCATATACTTCTTTTGATTTGTCTAAAATAAATTCAGATAAAAAATCTTACTCAGCAACAGATTCAATTAAAATAAGTTGTGTAATAAAAAATACTGGAACTATAGAAGGGTCTGAAGTTGTTCAAGTTTATATAGGAAAAAAGAATTCAAAAGTAAAGAGAGCTTTAAAAGAGTTAAAAGGGTTTAAAAAAATATCTGTATTAGAGGGCGAATCTAAAAAAATTGAAATTAAAATTGGTGTAAATAAACTTGCCTTTTATGATGAAAAGACATCTAATTGGAGTATTGAAAAAGGGGAATATACTGTCTATGTAGGCAATGCCTCTGACCATATTATAAAAGAATTAAAAATTAACATTATATAAACAATTCTTGATAGAAATCAATTTATAATAACTCCATTAGCTAAGAATGATATCTTATATTCTGGCTGAGTTATTTTTTCAATTTCTTGAATTGATTTATTTGCATCTTCTGCATAATGTCTAAGTAAATCAACGCTAATTGTGTCTTTCTTTGCTATTCCTTGCATGACAACTCTATTGTTTTCTTGCCCTTGTTTTGGCACAAAAAATCCGTAATCTTTAAATCTAACCAAAATCGTGTCCTGGTCTACTCTCACATTCATCCAACATCCTTTTTTTGGACATGTTGACAAAATAGTTCCTTCTATTTTAGTTTCAACTTCAGCTTGACTTTCAGTTAAATTTTTAACCTTTACAAAGTCACTAATATTATTTGATGTGATTTTTTCACCGTAAAAGTTTAGTTCTTTTGGTTGACTTTCATTACAGGATAAAAGTGAAAGAAAAAATATAGCTATTATCAATTTATTCATCTGAAAAATTATTTTTAGTTTCAAATATAATTAAACTAAATTTTATGAAAAACATATTTCTCCTAACTATTTGCTGTTTAATGATGTCATGTAATGATTCTGAAAAAGAAAACGGCACAATCGAAAATCATTTTATGTTGATGTAAAATAATAATAACTAATAATTATTTGCGTTATCTTTAACAAAAAAATTAATCCCCTATAAACACTTGACATGAAAAATTTCTTTATAATTATAATTACCTCTTTATTTTTAGTTAACTGTAATAATTCTAACCCTATGATGAATCAGTGGTCTGACAAATCAGCTGAATTTGGAGGTGTCCCTGCTTTTGATAAAATGAATCCAGAACAAGTCAAAGAAGCAATGCTTGCTGGGATGGAGTTGAGTCTTAAAGATATTGATAAGATTGCCAATAATTTAGATACTCCAACTTTTGAAAATACAATTGAAGAAATGGAAAGGTCTGGTAAACTTTTAAACGATGTTTATTCCTATTATGGAATTTTATCGAGCAATATGTCAAGCCCAGAATTTAGAAAGATTCAGGGAGAACTTGCTCCCAAACTTTCAGAGTACTCTTCATTAATAAGTCAAAATGAAAAACTATTTAAAAGAATAAGCTCTATATATGAGGCTTCGTTAACTACCCCTCTAGAAAATGACAAACAAAGAGTACTAGATTTAACATACAAAAGTTTTGCAATGAGTGGTGCAGCGTTAGATGCAGATAAAAAACAGAGATACGCAGATATTAATTTAGAACTATCTAAATTATACAATGATTTTTCTAACAATGTTTTACACGATGAAGAAAATTATGTAACCTATTTAGATAAATCTCAATTAGACGGTCTTTCGGAGGGATTTATTAAATCAGCAAATAATATTGCAAAAGATAAAGGATTTGAAAATAAATATGCAATTACAAATACAAGATCATCTATGGATCCTTTTTTGACCTACTCTACAAATAGAGAAATTAGGGAAGTAGTATGGAAAAACTATTATTCAAGAGGGGATAACGGTGATGAATTTGACAATAATAAAATTATTGCAGAGATATTAAAGCTAAGAAAAGAAAGGGTTGGTCTATTGGGTCACGATAATTATGCTCAGTGGAGACTTCAAGATAGAATGGCTAAAACTCCTGAAAATGCTATGTCATTAATGGAAGCTGTATGGCCAGCAGCAATCGCTAGAGTTGATGAGGAGGTAGCTGATATGCAAAAAGTTGCAGATGAAACTAGTAGTGTCAAAATAACCATAGAGCCTTGGGACTACAGATTTTACTCTGAAAAAGTTAGAAAAATAAAATACGATTTAGACTCTGATGAAGTTAAACAATACCTACAGTTAGATAAATTGACTGAAGCAATGTTTTACGTTGCTGGTGAATTATTTAACTTTAAATTCATAGCACTTGAAAAAGGAAGGGTTCCTGTTTTTCATGAGGATGTAAACGTTTGGGAGGTTAAGGATAAAAAATCAGATGAACATATAGGTTTATGGTACTTAGATCCATACGCAAGACAAGGCAAAAGATCTGGGGCTTGGGCTACAACTTACAGAAGTCACACTACATTAGATGGCAAGACTAATGTATTAGCGTCAAATAATTCAAATTTTGTTAAACCTGCACCTGGTGAAGCATTGCTAGTTTCTTGGGATGATGCAACAACATTCTTTCACGAATTTGGTCATGCGTTGCACTTCTTTTCATCAAACGTTAAATACCCAACATTAAATGGTGGTGTTAGAGATTACACTGAATTTCAATCACAATTATTAGAAAGGTGGCTTTCAACCGATAGAGTTATAAATCAATTTTTAGTACATAATGATACTGGTGAACCGATGCCAAAAGAGCTAGTGAATAAAATTAAAAAAGCTTCGACATTTAATCAAGGTTTTGGCACAACTGAATACTTGGCTTCAGCTATTATGGATATGAAATTTCATTTAGCAGATCCAAAAAATATAGATGTAGATAAATTTGAAAGAGAAACTTTGGCTGATCTAAAGATGCCTTCTGAATTACCCATGAGGCACAGGACACCACACTTTGGACATGTCTTTTCTGGTGAAGGATATGCAACAGCTTATTACGGATATATGTGGGCCGATGTCTTAACTGCTGATGCTTCAGAGGCATTTGCAGAAGCACCAGGAGGTTTTTATGATAAAGATGTCGCTAAAAAATTAGTAGATTATTTGTTTTCACCTAGAAATTCAATCGACCCTGCAGAAGCATACAGACTATTTAGAGGAAGAGATGCTAAAATAGAGGCTCTAATGAGGGATCGTGGATTTCCAGTAATTGGAGAGTAATGAATATTGAGATTATTGGCTTAATTGCAGCTGTATTTACTACCTCATCTTTTTTTCCACAGGTGGTAAAGATTTGGAATACAAAGCAAACTAAAGACATTTCTACTACAATGTATATTGCAATGATGATTGGGACTTGCTTTTGGTTAGCCTATGGAATACTAATAAATAGTTTCGCTATTATTGTTGCAAACATTGTTTCTGGACTGCTAGTTTTATTTGTGCTTGTTTTTAAAATATTCTATGGAAATAAAGGAGAAAATAAATATGGGGTAGACCCCAAAGCTTAAATTCAATTTATAATATAAAAAAAAGCCATCTAAATAGATGGCTTTTTTGTTTATATCAACCTAAAATAATTTAGGGGAATTTTTATGTTGTTATAGTTTAAAGAAAATTGATAACGTTGGTGTAGCACTCATGTTAGCAATTTCTCCTTCCCATCCAAAACTCATAGAAGAATCATCTCCTTGTTTTACATAAGAAAAGATGTTAGCTAATTGGAAATTAACTACTATTTTTTCATTCATAAAGTAGTTCATACCAATACCAGATCCAATTCTAGTTTGTGCATCAGCAAAATCATCTCCGCTTGTTGAACCAAATCCAACGGCCCACCAAACTTTGGTTTTTTCACCAAGATCCATGAAATAATTGTAGTAAGCTAAACCAAAATCAGTATTAGATACTTTGGTCCCATCTACATCCATGCTCATCAATCCTAAAGAAGCTCCAATAGCGGAGTTTTCAGAGATAAAATAAGCAGCTTGAGGAGCGAATGAAGATGTTTTAGTTTCAACACCACTCATGTCCATTGATCCAAATGATACTCCACCACCTAGAACCCAATCTCCTTGTTCGTAGCCATATGTAGCTTCGTCTTGAGCTTGAATAGCTGGAACTGAAATAAACAATAATGTAATAAAAAGTAATAAATTTTTCATAATAATAATTTTTAAAATTAATAGTTTAAGCTACAAATATAATAAAAAATAAGAATATCACAATTTAATAGTAACTAATTTACATTATTCACACTTAAAATACTTAATTATTCTTTATAATACTGTTATTAACAATTGTTTACAACCCTGGTTAATAACACGTTAAAGATGATTATTAGCTAGCATAAACAAAGCACCCTTTTTTCTTTAAAAAACAAATGAAATTACATAAAACTCAAAAATTATCGATTTATAGTCATAAAATTATTGCATAAGTACATTTAAGTAGTAATATTTATCAATAATGAAATTATTATGTATTCAATAATTTGAAATTACCTATCTTTATTGATGCTAATTAATTAATATTCTAATATGCCTAGATATCATAAATTAGGAGAGATTCCTCTCAAAAGACATACTGCATTTAAAGACAAAGAGGGCAACTTTTATTACGAAGAATTATTTGGAACAATCGGCTTTGAAGGAATGTCATCATTAATGTATCACACCCAAAGGCCTACTCAAGTTAAAGAAATATTGAACTCCTACGACGTTTCTCCAAAAATATCTGTAGCCAAAAATATGAAAGCCTTGAAGCTAGAAGGGTTTAAAGTAGATGCTTGTGATGATTTTCTTGAAAGCAGAAAATGCATTTTAACCAACTCAGATTGTCAAATTATAGTTGCTGCTCCAAAAAAATCATTGACGGAATACTTTTATAAAAATACAGACTCTGACGAGGTGATATTTATCCACAAAGGCTCTGGGAAGCTTAGAACAATGCTTGGAAATATTGAATTTAAATATGGAGATTATCTGGTCATTCCACGAGGAATAATCTATCAGATAGAATTTAATGATCATGACAATCGTCTTTTTATTGTAGAATCAAAAAG
>JABHBC010000067.1 GCA_018674025.1 Flavobacteriaceae bacterium | reverse complement strand
GTAAAGCTACTGGTTATCCAATAGCTAAAGTTGCAGCTAAACTTGCAATTGGTTATAATTTAGATGAACTAAATAATCAAATAACTAAGTCAACATCTGCACTATTTGAACCTACACTAGATTATGTTATAGTTAAAATACCAAGATGGAATTTTGATAAATTTGAAGGAAGTGATAGGACCTTGGGTTTACAAATGAAGTCTGTGGGAGAAGTAATGGGTATAGGTAGATCTTTTCAAGAAGCATTGCATAAGGCTACACAATCATTAGAAATTAAAAGAAATGGTTTAGGTGCTGATGGAAAGGGGTATAAGGATTATGATTTAATTATTAATAAACTATCAAATCCATCATGGGATAGAGTGTTTGTTATATTTGATGCTATTCAAATGGGTATTCCATTAAGTAGGATTTATGACATTACTAAAATTGATATGTGGTTTTTAAGACAATATGAGGAACTATATCACCTGCAAAAACAGATATCTAACTTCACGATAGATACCATTGAAAAAGAATTATTATTAGAAGCTAAACAAAAAGGATATGGTGACAGACAAATTGCTCATATTTTAAAATGTTTGGAGAGTCAAGTGTATAATAAGCGTCAAGAAATGGATATTAATAGAGTTTATAAACTTGTTGACACATGTGCTGCAGAATTCAAAGCTAAAACTCCTTATTATTATTCCACTTTTGAGAGTCAGGTAAAGATTAAAAATAAAGATGCATATTCTGAAAATGAAAGCGTTGTTTCAGATAAAAAGAAGATTATTGTCTTAGGGTCTGGTCCAAATAGAATTGGTCAAGGAATTGAATTTGATTATTGCTGTGTTCATGGAGTGTTAGCAAGTGCTGAAGCTGGTTATGAGACTATAATGATTAACTGTAATCCAGAAACTGTTTCTACTGATTTTGACACCGCTGACAAATTATATTTTGAACCGGTTTTTTGGGAGCATATTTATGATATTATCAAACATGAAAAACCAGAGGGTGTAATTGTCCAATTAGGTGGGCAAACAGCCTTAAAGTTAGCTGAGAAATTAGAACGCTATGGAATCAAAATAATTGGAACTACTTATAAATCTTTAGATTTAGCTGAGGATAGAGGTTTGTTTTCTACTTTATTAAAAGATAACAATATTCCATATCCTGAGTTTGATACAGCAACTACAGCTGAAGAAGCTTTAGTAGTCGCTGAAAAATTAGATTTTCCAATATTAGTAAGACCATCTTATGTTTTAGGTGGGCAAGGAATGAAGATTGTGATTAATTCTGAAGAACTAGAAGAACATGTTGTTAATCTACTCAGATCAATGCCCGACAATAAACTTTTGTTAGACCATTATTTAGATGGTGCAATTGAAGCTGAGGCTGATGCTATTTGTGATGGAGAGGATGTGTTAATCATTGGTATTATGGAGCATATTGAGCCGTGTGGTATACACTCTGGAGATTCTAATGCAACTTTACCTCCATTTAACTTAGGAAAATTAGTAATGGATCAAATCAAAGAGCATACTAAAAAAATTGCCTTAGCGCTAAATACCGTTGGTTTAATCAACATACAGTTTGCAATAAAAGATGAGGTGGTTTATATAATAGAAGCTAATCCTAGAGCTTCAAGAACAGTTCCTTTTATAGCAAAGGCATATAAACAACCTTATGTTAATTATGCCACTAAGGTAATGTTAGGCGCTTTAAAGGTAGCAGACATTAATTATCAACCTGATCTTAAAGGTTTTGCGATAAAAGAGCCAGTATTTTCATTTAATAAATTTCCAAATGTCAATAAAAACTTAGGTCCTGAAATGAAGAGTACTGGAGAAAGTATTTTATTTATCGATAATTTAAAAGACGACCAGTTTTACGAGATTTACTCAAGAAGGAAAATGTATTTAAGTAAATAATTATTTATTTACTTAAATATTTATAACTAAATTTAATTCACTTTTTATTTAAAAAATGGAGTACATAATTGTCTTATTGATTTTATTAATTGGTTTCTTGTTTTATTTGATTTATAATAAAAAAAATAATAATTCTTCAAATAATGATTTGGCTCAATTTTCAAATACCATAACTTCTCATATACAAGAAATAAGAAAGGAAGTAAGTGCTAATGCCAAAGAAGGAAGAATCGAGATTGAAGGAAAATTAAAAGATATAAATAAGCAAATTAATGATTTTCATAAAACATCTTCACAAAATATATCGGACCAATTTAAAGAATCTAATAAGGTAATAAAAGACGTTACTATTGAGCTTGAAAAAATAAAAGGCACCAACGAGCAAGTTTTAAGTTTTGCCAATCAAATGAAAACTCTTGAAAAAATTCTTGGTAATCAAAAACAAAGAGGGATCTTAGGTGAGATTCAGTTAGAAAATCTTTTAGCTAATGTATTACCCCCAGGTTTATTTCAAATGCAATACAGTTTTAAAAATGGAGAAGCTGTGGATGCAATTGTGAAAGTTGGAGATTATATTATTCCAGTCGATGCAAAATTTTCGCTCGATAATTATAATAAAATGATTGAAAGTAATGATAAACCAGAAATAGATATACTTGAAAAAAAGTTTAAATCTGATATTAAAAACAGAATCGATGAAACATCTAAATATATCAGACCTAATGAAAAAACTACTGACTATGCTTACATGTTTATTCCAGCAGATGGATTGTATCAAGATTTATTAAATAGTAGGGTAGGGACCCTTCAAATTAACTCAAAGGATTTGGTTTCTTATGCCTATTCTAAAAAAGTAATGATAGTTTCTCCTATGAGCTTATTTCCGAT
>JABHBC010000066.1 GCA_018674025.1 Flavobacteriaceae bacterium | reverse complement strand
CCGTCTTTTAAGCCAACCATTAAATTTGTTTTATTTTCTAATAAAAAATCAACTGCTTTTACACCCATTCTACTTGCTAAAACTCTATCAAAGCACGATGGAGAACCACCTCTTTGTAAATGCCCTAAAACAGATACTCTAGCGTCATAACCTTCTAAATTTTTATCGACATAATCTTTAAGTTCAAAAACATTTTTACCTGTTTTATCACCCTCAGCAACAATTACTATACTAGAAGATTTACCAGTTGCTTTACTTCTTTTTAAAGATTCTACTAATCGTTCTAAACCAAGATTTTCTTCAGGGATTAGTATTTCTTCAGCCCCAGCACCAACTCCTGTATTTAATGCAATATGACCAGCATCTTTACCCATAACTTCAATAAAAAAAAGTCTATTATGGGAACTTGCAGTATCTCTAATTTTATCAATAACATCCACAACAGTATTTAGAGCTGAATCATAACCGATTGTATGGGAGGTTCCAAAAATATCGTTATCAATAGTTGCTGGAATTCCAATTACAGGAATATTAAATTCTTTTTGAAAAATTAATCCACCAGTGAAAGAACCATCTCCACCAATAATTATTAAACCATCAATATTGTTTTTCTTAAGATTATCGTAAGCTTTTTTACGTCCTTCTATAGATCTAAACCCTTTGGATCTAGCTGTTTTTAATATCGTGCCTCCTTTGTTGATAATCCCTTTAACACTTCTAGCATTCATTTCAAGAAAATCTCCATTAATTAACCCATCAAAACCTTTAGAAACCCCTACAGGTATAAGATTATTGTATACACAAGCTCTCGTTACAGCACGTATAGTTGCATTCATGCCAGGCGCATCTCCACCAGATGTTAAAAAGGCAATTTTCTTCATTTCGTAAAATTAATTGCTAAAATTACATAAAAGTATTGATTTATTGGTGTAATTATAAACTAAATTACTACAACGATTTAGTTAGATTTAGCTAGAAGTTTATTTACTAATTTTCTAAAACTATTAAACTCAACTTTATATGAGATCCCTACTCCTTGAGTATAGCCAATTTGTTCACCTAAATTTCTTATTGTATTTTCTCGGTTAAAAATTTTCATAGTGAGAGTTCTGTCCTCATTGAGTTTTAGTTCTATCTCAAAATCACCAGCTATTACTGATTCAGTAACTCCACCAATCGGAACTCCTAGTTTTCCGTTAATTAAAATATCATCACTCAACTTTGTAGTCATTGTAACCCCAAGTTCATCGTTAGATTCAAACTCAGGATTATTCTCTCCAAGTTGATAATTTAATCCAAATTTTAACTTATCATTTTCATCAAATAGTATATTATTTAAAATTGATGCTGCACTCTCCGCTAAATTTCCATACAAAGCTTGTTGATCAAAATTTATATCATTTTGAAATGTACCAGTAGCAAGTAAAGAGATTGCTTGTAGCTGAACACTTTCTTTATCATTAAGTCTATATTGTAATTCATTATTAATTGACGAATCCACATTAGGGAACTCCAATTCAAATTCTGGAAAAGGATTTAATAATTCACCAAATAAATTAACATTAACATTTACTGGAATAGTTAAGTTAACTGGACTATCTAAAAGAATAGATGGATTTGCTTGAATATTACTGTAAGAAGTATTTAAATTAATTAAAGCTTTTTTTGGGTCTCCTGTCCAAATCAATGTACCTCCCTTTTTTAATTCAAATTCTTTTTTTAAAATCCCTGCATATACGAAATTATATTTACCAGTATCAACAGTAAAATCTCCAAACATATTAAATTTTCCTTTGCTATTAATATTCATTATCAAATTTCCATTACCATATCCGTTTATAGTACTCCCTGACAGACGATCAATTAATATTTCAATTTCAGCATTATTATTAATATTTAAATTAAAATCTAATTCAATGCCATTTATATTTTTAAAATCCGAAGGGGTAATTGAGTTTATAGAATTTTGATTAGAAAATTTTATATAAGATATATTTTCATTAAAATTCTTTGTGTCATTTAATGGAATATTAAAAACAGTACCTTTTTCACTGGAAACATTAGCTTCAAATAACAAAGCTTCTCCAGGTCCTGCAATTGAGATATCTCCAGAAACAAATGCAGTTCCATAATAAATAGGGTTATCTATATTTTTTGTATCTAAAACCAAAATCCTATCACTGTCAATTTTTAAATCTAGCATCCAATTTTTTAAGTTATTGTGACTAATAACTCCATTTAAAATTCCTTTACTTTCAAAATTAGTGTCTGAAAAAAGGATATTATTAAAAATGAACTTGTTTTCAGTTAAATTAACTTTTGATTCTTCATCAAAAGTGTAATCAACTTGAGTGTATGGCACATATAGTCCTGAATTTTTTAAATATAGGTCACCAAAAAATTTAGGGTCATTCAAAATGTTTTTCATTTCTATTGTGCCAGTAATTTCACCTCTTATATTATTAATATTATTTTTTCCTATTATGTTTAATAAATTAATTGGAAAATCCTCAAACTTTGCTGTTAAGTCTAATTTTGGCTGTTTCTTTTCATAAACAAAACTTCCGAATGTATTTAGCCGCAATTTTGAGTTATTCTTTAAAAATGACTTAAACTTGAATTCGTTTTGTTTATAAATATGATTAATATTTAAATCTAAGGATCCAAGGTAATATTGATCTAGTGTTAAATCTTTAAAATATAAACTAGATTCATTGTTTGAGTTTTTGTCAAAAATAAAATCACCATCCAATATTCCACTAAAATTATAAGTATCAAAAGGGAGGTTTTCCAACGATATATTATCAAAAGATAATTTTAAAAAATTAATTGAGTTAAAATTATAATTTAGGTCTATCTCAATTTTTTCATTTACACCTAAAAGACTTAGCTTATTAATATTTAGCAACTGATTTTTGATATCAAAATTGGCTGTAGAATCAATAACAACACTCCATAGGTTGTTTTTATAACTTAGCTTAGAATTATTTAAATCAAAATTTATGACATCATTTTTAACAGAATAAATTATATCTGTTTGAAGTGTGTCATTTTCTTTTGTTAAAACTTCCACCTCAAGTATGCTTAAATCATCTTTTAATGACTTATTTAAGTTTATGCTTTGAAGATTTTTTTCATTAAAAAAAACATTGTTGGCGTTAAAAATAAAATTATTAGATTTTAAAGAATTGT
>JABHBC010000065.1 GCA_018674025.1 Flavobacteriaceae bacterium | reverse complement strand
CAATTAGATGAAACTTTCGTTAAATCTTCAGTAGTATTAAAAGATGGGAAAAAGTTTGGTGTTATTGATTTACCAAAATTCTACATAAATTTTGATGACAGAAATTTCAGGGATTCTGCAAAAGACATGGAGAAAGAGATTGAACGTTTAAAAGATGAAAATGTAGAAGGATTATTAATTGATTTAAGAAATAATGGAGGAGGATCTTTAGATACAGCTATAAAAATAGCAGGTTTATTTGTAGACAAGGGTCCGGTAGTTCAGGTAAAATACAGAAATGAAGAGCCTGTTGTAAGAGAAGATATTGATATAAACACCCAATGGAGCGGTTCTCTGGTTGTCTTAGTTAATGAATTATCAGCTTCTGCATCTGAAATATTTGCAGCCGCTATGCAAGACTACAACAGAGCAATCATTTTAGGAGGAAACCAAACCTATGGTAAAGGAACTGTTCAAAATATTATACCAATAAATAAATTTTATCCTAACTATGATAAAGAGCTAGGTTTTCTAAAAATGACCATTCAAAAATTCTATAGAATTAATGGAGGGTCAACCCAGGTGGAGGGAGTATATTCTGACATAGCCATGCCTACTCGTTTTAGTTATATGAATTATGGAGAACGAGATTTAGATGGCGCTCTTAAATGGGACAAGGTAAACCAAGCCAAGTATATTCCAGTTAACTCATATATAAATTTTTCAGATGTTATTACCTCAAGTATAGAAAGAATAAACAATGATCCTAAATTTCAGTTAATTGATGAATATGCTAAATGGCTAAAAAATGAACAAGATGATTCTACCTACTCATTAAATTACAAAAAGTATAAAAAAGAACTTAAAGAAAGAGAAACGTTTTCAAAAAAATTCAACTCTGTTTTTAAATACAAATCTAATCTTGCTTTTGATTCTCCAAAATATGAATTACCTCTCTTCAAGGATAATAAAGATCTAGAAGAAAAAAGAATGGTTTGGCATAAAAACTTGTCTAAAGATATTTATATTTCAGAAGCATTGAATGTTCTTAGTCAACTCAAAATAGGTGACAAACAAGAAATTGTAAAAAATTAACTTCTAGAAATATCAATTCTTAAGACCTGATAAGTTTGTATAACCTATCAGGTTTTTTATTTTTGTACTAATGTCTTTAAAATCCAAATCACTTTTACAAATAGCAATCAAAAAATTTAAGCAAAATAAAACTGGCTTATTAAGTTTTTGGTTTGTAATTTTTTGTGGCTTTGTAGCTGTATTTGGTTATCTAATAGCTCCAGACAATAGTCAAAACGCAAATCAGATGCATTTAGAAATTCATTCAAAAGAGCCGGGGTTTTCTGTCCTAATGTTGACACTTCCATCAGAAGAAAATAAATCGCAGTCATTTTTTTACAACTTATTTTATGGTCATACTCAAAATAATACTGAAGTACCTATAAAGTCATATCTTATAAAAAACAATTTATTGGAATATGTAAGTTTAGGCGATGGACTAGCTAAATCGATAAGTTCTAAAGTTGTTGTAACTAATCCAGAAAGATATATTAAGAAAAAGATCTTCTATTTTGGTACAGACAAATATGGAAGAGACCTTCTAAGTAGATTAATAATTGGTACTCGAATTTCATTTTTTATAGGGTTTATTGCAGTTTTTATATCATTATTAATAGGAGTCAGTATAGGTGCTATAGCCGGTTACTACGGTGGCAAAATAGACGTATTAATAATGTGGCTAATTAATATTACTTGGTCTATTCCAACATTATTACTAGTAATAGCAATTACATTGGCTTTAGGTAAAGGATATTGGCAAGTATTTATTGCTGTAGGGCTATCTATGTGGGTAGAGGTAGCTAGAGTAGTTAGAGGACAGGTTTTAACAACCAAACAACAACAATATGTTGAAGCTGCTAAAGCACTAGGATATTCAAATTTTAGAATAATTTTTAAACATATATTGCCAAATATTATAGCTCCAATTATCGTTATCTCGGCAGCAAATTTTGCAGCAGCAATATTGATAGAAAGCGGACTAAGCTTTCTAGGAATTGGTGCCCAACCACCTACTCCATCTTGGGGTGCTATTATTAAAAATCATTACAATTATATCATTCTTGGAAAACCATATCTAGCAATCATTCCTGGATTAGCTATTATGAGTTTGGTCATGGCTTTTATGATCATAGGAAATACTTTACGTGATGCTTTGGATGTAAAAATTTAAAGTAGATATTCAAAAAAAAAGCTCCTCATTTCTAAGGAGCTAAATTCAAAAAAAAACACAATAACAGAGATAACTTCTTAATCAATTTGGAATTAAAATAAATGATTTATTATTTTATTTAGAATCATTCTATTTTATATATTTGTCAAATATAATTATTTATTTTAATTAAATCTAAATTAAATTAATGTCTAAGAAAATAAAACTTGTAGGAAAAGTTAAAAGTGGAGAATTAACAGTCTGTTTAGATTGCAATCATTACCACCTTACTTTTAATAATATATTTTTTGAATTTACAAATGATGAATATCTCTATTTTAAAAAATATATTATTCAACTAGATACTGAGTATTGGAATGAAAACTACCCCCATCCAAAAGTTAAAAAAAACATCCCCATTCCAACTTTACAAGGAAATTTGGTATTGCTATTTAATCAGCAAGAGATAGAGGAATTAAGAGCTTTATTCAATAATGGTTCCTACCAAAAATATCAAGAAATATCAATTAAAGAAATTGACTATACTTTTATTCAAAATTAGTATGTGTATAAATATATTTATTTAAACTTATTTTTTTGACGATGTAGTGATTGTTAATGAAGATTAATTAAGGAGACTTATTAATTAAAAGCTGTATTTATTATTATTAAGCTCACACCATAAAATAAGCCTCTTGAAAATCAAGAGGCTTATAATTATGTACAGGCGGAGAGACTCGAACTCTCACACCTTGCGGTACTAGATCCTAAGTCTAGCGTGTCTACCAATTCCACCACGCCTGCAAAATTAAAACTAGAAATATTACCAGTTTTGGATTGCAAATATACGCATTCGTCTGAATTCGCAAAGCGGAATCGGAGGAATTTT
>JABHBC010000064.1 GCA_018674025.1 Flavobacteriaceae bacterium | reverse complement strand
TTTTATAAAGTTAGAAACACCTATTTATTTTATAGATCCAAAGCCAACTGTTTCAAAAAATAATTATAAAAATTTAACACTTATTAAAAATGGAGCAGTAAATGGAACTAAAGATTTACTTAAGAAGTTAGTCTATTAAAAAATTCATATAATTCTCCTCTGGCTATTTGACCACCCTTTTCGATTAAGTCAAAAATTTCAATATTTCTTTGCTTGCTGTATATTTTACTTCCTTTAAAATAATCTATGGATGGATCATGAGGATTTTCTAACAACCATTTAAAACCTTTTTCTGATAATAAATCAATATTGTTATTGTTAATTGTAACTACTGTTCTGTAAATAGCTTCTTTTTCACATTTAAAAAAATTAACAGAATTATCAGAGAAATGCTCTAAATATTCAACCTTATTTAAAACATCATCCCATACCATATCACTAAAAAGGTTAAGTTCTTCTTCTACTAACGAAGAATTCTCAGATTTCATTTTTTCCCATTGAACTGCATCAATTTTTTGTGTGGCTAAAAATTGAGCAAATTCTTTATGTAATGATTCTAGTTGTTCTTTTGTAAGCTGTCTATATTTCATAATTAGCTTAAATAAAAAAACCGCCCTTAAAGGGCGGTTTAAACATTTTATGTTGTTTATTTCTCAGCGACAACTTCAAAGTTGATATCTACAACAACTTCTCTGTGCAATCTAACCGATGCTTGGTATTTACCTAATCTTTTTACTGAACCACCAACAACTTTAATAAACTTTTTGTCTATGGTAGTTCCAGATTTAGCAATTGATTCTGCTAAATTAATGTTGTTCACTGAGCCAAATAATTTGTCTCCTGTTCCAACTTTTGAGGCAATTTTAATATCTAACCCTTTAATTGTTTCAGCAATAGCTTTTGCGTCTTCAATTAATTTAGCTTCTTTATATGCTCTTTGTTTTACATTCTCAGCTAATACTTTCTTCGCAGAAGAAGTAGCTAAAATTGCATGTCCGTGAGGAATTAAATAATTTCTACCGTAACCATTCTTAACAGTTACAACATCATCTTTAAATCCTAAATTTTCTACGTCTTGTTTTAAAATCAGTTCCATAATTCTACTTCTTTAATTATTTCAACATATCTCCAACGTAAGGCATTAATGCCAAGTGACGAGCTCTTTTGATAGCTTGTGCAACTTTACGTTGATATTTTAATGATGTTCCTGTTAAACGTCTTGGTAAGATCTTACCCTGTTCGTTAACTAAATACATTAAGAAGTTTGCATCTTTGTAATCGATGTATTTAAAACCGTTCTTTTTAAAACGACAATATTTTGCTTCTTTTTTTGTCTCAATGTCAAGAGGAGTAAGATATCTTACTTCACCTTGCTTGTTTCCTTTTGCTTGTTGTTCTATTGATGATGCCATATCTTATTTTTTAGTAGATTTAACACGTTCTCTTCTTTTTTCAGCCCAAGCTTCAGCATGCTTATCTAACCTTACAGTTAAGTATCGCATAACGCTGTCATCTCTTCTGAATTCTAATTCAAACGATGAAATTGCCTCACCAGCAACCTTGTAATCGAGTAAGTGGTAAAAACCACTTTTTTTCTTTTGGATTGGATACGCTAATTTTTTTAAGCCCCAATCTTCTTTAGAAATCATTTCGGCACCTCTAGAAACCAAATAGTCCTCAAACTTTTGTACTGTCTCCTTTATCTGAGTATCAGATAAAACGGGATTCAAAATGAAAACAGTTTCGTAATGATTCATAATAGTTATTTATTGTTTAATTTAAGGCTGCAAATATAGTGACTTTTGTTTATTTAAACAACACATCTTTTTCAATAAAATCAAACTATTTATTAAATGAATTTAGATAGTGAAATATAACTAGTTTGGGGAGTATAATCGGATTTGTAAAATTAATAAGCATCAACATCAATTATAAATCTTATAGGCCTAAAATCAGATATTGATTGAAATGAATTTTTAACCTTAAAAATCTCATGTTTAGTTTTCACTATAGATTGTTTTGGTGGAATTTTTATCATTACATTTTTTATATACTGATTTCTAATTCTTGAAACAGCTGGAGAAGATGGTCCTAAAACATTTTCACCAAAAACATTTTGCAGGGCTCTTACCAACCAATTTACACCTGTTTCTG
>JABHBC010000063.1 GCA_018674025.1 Flavobacteriaceae bacterium | reverse complement strand
TCTTAAAAAGTCATAAATTTCTGTAATAGTTCCTACCGTAGAGCGTGGACTTTTATTAGTGGTTTTTTGCTCAATAGAAATCACAGGAGATAGTCCGTCTATTTTATCTACATCTGGACGTTCTAGACCACCTAAAAATTGACGGGCATAGGCAGAGAATGTTTCAATATATCTTCTTTGTCCTTCTGCATAAATTGTATCAAAAGCCAAGGAGGATTTTCCACTACCACTTAAACCAGTTATTACTACTAGTTTTTCTCGTGGTATTTTAACGTTTATGTTTTTTAAATTATGAGCTCTAGCTCCATAAACTTCAATATATTCTTGGTCTTTCAATGTAGATAAATTTCAGAAAGTTGCTAAGTTACTGAAACCAATTTACTTTTTTTGTTAAAGTAATAGCCAAACTTTAAACACTTATTAATCCAAAAAAAGGCTAGTAAATTAATTCTTATTTTTTTATTAAATCGTAAAAAAAATCAGTTGGTACTCTTTGTGTAGCAGCAACTAAAAAAGTATCTTGCATTAAAATAATATATATGAATTTTATACAATCTGTTAGACATTATTTTGAAAGACATGGGTACCACGTTTCCTCTCGTTTAGCAGATCGCTTAGGAATGAGAGCTAAAAATGTAAGATTATTTTTTATTTATATTTCTTTTGTAACTGTAGGTTTGTCTTTTGGGTTTTATTTAATTATTGCTTTTTTACTAAAGTTAAAAGATATGATTCACACCAAAAGAAGTTCAGTATTTGATTTGTGATTGTTGTCAATTAAAACCAGATGAAACATCCGTTTTAGAGATAAAAAAACAAATAAAAAACTATGTTTAAATCAAAATTTCGCAAAGCGTTATTGCTTCTGATTTCAGTCTTATTGATTGGAGTATTTGGATATATGGTTATATCTGGATACTCATTTGTAAATGCGCTATACATGACAGTTATTACAGTGTCTACTGTGGGTTTTGGTGAAATTAGTCCGTTAAACGAACAAGAAAAATTATTTACTATATTTTTAATAACCATTAGTATTATTAGTTTTGGATATACCGTATCTGCCTTTACAGAATATATTATAAGCGGTCAGTTATTTCAACAATTAAAATTGAAAAAAATGCAAAAAAAAATCGATCAACTAAGTGGCCATACAATTATTTGTGGTTTTGGTAGAAATGGAAAGCAGTCCATGATTAAATTACAGAATTATAAAAAAGATTTTGTAATTGTTGAACAAGCAGATCAAGTAATAAATGAGATTGATTTAGAGGGGTTTTTAAACATTAAAGGAGATGCTACTACAGATGAAGCATTACTAAAGGCTGGTATAGAAAGAGCTGATAATTTAATAACGGCATTCCCTTCTGATGCAGATAATCTTTTTGTAGTATTGTCTGCTAGACAATTAAACACCAATTGTAGAATTATAAGCAGGGCCTCTAATGAGAGCTCCTACAGCAAATTAAAAATTGCTGGAGCCAACAATGTTATCATGCCCGATAAATTAGGAGGAGATCATATGGCTTCATTGGTAGTAACGCCAGATGTAATTGAGTTTGTTGGCAGATTAACAATTGAAGGAGAAACCACAGCAAATTTGGAAGAAATTTCTGTAAATGACTTGCCTACAGAATATCTCAATAAAACAATTTTAGATTTAGATTTAAGAAAAAAAACAGGGTGTACAGTAATTGGTTTTAAAGCTCCAGATAACAGTTATATAATAAATCCAGAGGCTTCCATAAAACTGCAAAATAATTCTCATTTAATTGTTCTTGGAAGACCTGAACAGATATCAAAATTAAGATTACTTTTTTAAAATATTTTTTTCAACCGCATCCTTCTCAACACTTTTATTTAAGTACATAAAGGAACTGTTAACAAAAAAATACTTTTAACCTTCAAAAGTTGTTCGGGGTTCATTTTTTTATGATATTGCGGATTACTTAAATTCAAATATTCTCAAAAACATGAAGAAAAGAATCCTATCAATACTATTTTTAGTAATTCCAATAGTAACATTTGCACAAGAAAAAGGGTTAGATCAACAAATTGATGAAGCCTTTAAGCCAATATCAGATTTCTTTAGTGAAGTAATATTCTTTACTATACCAATTGCAGGAATAGATGTGCCTTTTGTATTACTTTTATTAGTTGGTAGTGCCTTATTTTTTACCATTTACTTTAAATTTCCTAATATTTTTCACTTTAAAACAGCTATTAACGTTGTTAGAGGAAAATACGATGAGCTAGATCATGCTTCAGTTAATTCAGAGTTAGCTATAGATGGAGATATAGCAGATACAATTAAAGATGAAAGTAAAGAAGGTGAAGTTACTCACTTTCAAGCATTGGCTACGGCAGTTTCAGGAACAGTAGGGAACGGTAATATAGCTGGAGTTGCATTGGCAATTGCTCTAGGTGGGCCAGGAGCAACCTTCTGGATGGTGGTCTGTGGTTTTCTTGGTATGTCTACAAAGTTTGTTGAATGTACACTAGGAGTTCAGTACAGAGATGTAGGAGAAGATGGAACTGTTTATGGCGGTCCAATGTACTATATTAGTAAAGGGTTAAAAGAGAGAGGTTTTGAAGTATTTGGAAAAATAACGGCTATAATTTTTGCTATTTTTTGTATTGGTGGATCATTTGGAGGAGGAAATGCCGCACAATCTAACCAAGCTACTGTAGTTTTAAAAGAGTTAATGGGTTTAGAAAGTACCGGAGCTGGATTCTGGATTGGAGTTATTATGGCAATTGTTGTTGGTATTATAATTATTGGAGGAATTAAAAGAATTGCTTCTGTAACAGAAAAAGTAGTACCATTTATGGCGGTATTATATCTATTAGCATGTCTTTATATTTTAGGAGCGAATTTTTCATTAATAGATGATGCGTTTTCTCTAATTTTAAGAGAAGCTTTTAATCCAACAGCTATTGGAGTTGGAGGGGTTATTGGAGTGTTACTAGTTGGGTTTAAAAGAGCTGCATTTTCAAACGAGGCAGGTGCAGGGTCTGCATCTATTGCGCATTCAGCAGTGAAAACTAAATATTCTGCATCTGAAGGTTTGGTTGCACTATTAGAGCCTTTTATAGATACAGTTGTCATTTGTACGATGACTGCCTTGGTAATTATTATTTTTAATTTTGGAGGAGATGCCTCTGGAGCAACAATCTTTCAATATGGAGGAGATGGAGCAGGTGCTGTTCTGATTGATGGAGTTTCTTACGAAGGTGCCGGAATTACCTCTAAAGCATTTGCAGAATACATTCCTTATTCTAATGTAT
>JABHBC010000062.1 GCA_018674025.1 Flavobacteriaceae bacterium | reverse complement strand
TGTCTAAAGAATTAACAAAGGTTTTTAAGAAACAGAAGTTAAAAATACATACTTCTCATAAAGTTACATCTGTTGAAAGGGTTGATGATAATGTTATAGTAATGGCTGAAGATAAAAACGGCAAACTTATTGAATTTAATGGTGATTACTGTTTACTTAGTATTGGAAGATCTGCATATACAGATGGGTTAAATCTAGAGAGTGTTGGTTTAAAAACAAATGATAAAGGTCAAATTCAAGTTAATGATCACTTGCAGACTTCGCATTCTAATATTTATGCTATTGGTGATGTGGTAAAAGGAGCTATGTTAGCACATAAAGCTGAAGAAGAGGGGGTTATGGTTGCAGAAATCATTTCGGGACAAAAACCTCATATTGATTATAATCTAATTCCAGGTGTAGTCTACACATGGCCAGAAGTTGCTTCTGTTGGAAAAACAGAAGATTATTTAAAGAAAAACAATATTGAGTACAAGGTAGGGCAATTCCCAATGAGAGCATTAGGTAGAAGTAGAGCAAGTTCTGATTTAGATGGTTTTGTAAAGATTTTAGCTGATAAAAATACTGACGAAATTATTGGTGTACACATGATTGGTGCAAGATGCGCGGATTTGATTTCTGAGGCAGTTATTGCAATGGAGTATAGAGCATCAGCCGAAGATATTGCTAGAATATCACATGCTCACCCCACTTATTCAGAGGCGATTAAAGAAGCGGCCTTAGCTGCAACTGAAAATAGAGCTCTTCATATTTAAATAACTATATGAATAGATCTTTATTATATTTGTGATAAATATTACGATATAATGTTAGATGACTTTAAATCTCATTTACTGAGTGAATTCCCTTTTTTATATAATAGCAAAATTATTATTGCTACCTCCTCTGGCGTTGACAGTATTGTGCTCTGTAGTTTATGCAATAAATTAGACTTAAATTTCTCAATTGCGCATTGTAATTTTTTATTAAGGGGAAATGAAAGTGATTTAGATGCTGAGTTTTCTAAAAATTTTGCCAAGTCATTAAATGTAAAATATTATTCTAAAACTTTTAAAACACTTAAATATAAGAAAGACAATAGTTTATCCACACAAATGGCAGCTAGAGAACTTAGATATGCTTGGTTTGAAACTATTTCATTTGATTATGATTATATACTAACAGCTCATCATTTGGATGATCAACTGGAGACTTTTTTTATAAATCTATCAAGGGGTTGTGGTTTAGATGGACTTTCTGGTATACCTACCATTAATAACAAATTAGTTCGTCCTTTATTAATTTTTTCAAAGGATCAAATTTTAAAATTTGCTAAAGACAATAATATTACATGGAGGGAGGATAGTAGTAATGATTCAAATGATTATTTAAGAAACGACATAAGAAATAATATAATCCCTCGTTTCAAAAAACTTAACCCAAGTTTATTGAAAAGTTTTAATAATACTTTATCTTTTTTACAAGGATCAAAATCAATTTTAAATAAAAAAATTGATGAAGTTTATGATTTGATTACAACTAATGATCGTTATCAAACTAAATATGATATTAATAAAATTTTAGAGTTAAACAATTTAGACATTTATTTGCATGAGTTTTTTTATAAATATGGATTTACTAATTTAATTGATATTAAAAATATTCTTACTTCTCAATCGGGTAAGTATGTTTTATCTAAAACTCATAGGTTGGTTAAGGATAGAAGTTATCTTATTTTAGAAAAAATTTCTGATTTATCTTTTGACCCCATTTATGTTGCTAGTGATTTGTCACCTTTAAGTCTTCCTAATGGATATTTGAATTTTAGTTCAATTAATAGCTTAGATTGTGATAATGATAAATCTAATGTTTTTGTGGATGAAAGTTGTTTGATTTATCCTCTCAAAGTGACCTCATACATTTCTGGTATGTGGTTTATTCCATTAGGAATGAAAGGTAAAAAATCTTTGAGTAAATTTTTGAAAGATGAAAAAATATCTTTGACTGATAAAAAAAGAGTTCTTATTCTTATAAATGGCAACAATGAAATAATTTGGGTAATTAATCATAGAATTGATGATAGGTATAAAATAACTGAATCTTCAAAAAAAGTATTAAAAATTAGCTATAATAAATTTTGATATCTCTGAAAAACATAGGTCCTGGGACTGTTATTGCTGCGGCTTTTATAGGTCCAGGTACCATTACAATGTGTTCAATTGCTGGAGCTGAATATGGTTTAGATTTAATGTGGGCTTTATTATTTTCATTGTTTGTTACTACTATTCTACAGCTAACTGCTGCTAAAATAGGATTGATTACTCAAAAAGGCCTTTCAGCTAACTTATTGGAAAGTTTTGATAATAAAATTTTAAAATATTTAGCCGTGGCATTAGTTTTATCAGCAATATTAGTCGGTAACACTGCTTATCAAGCAGGTAATATTAGTGGTGGCGTTTTAGGAGTTAGTTCAATTTTTGGTCAACTATCATATTCATACACCGATTTTAGTATAAACTTTTACTCAATATTAGTTGGTTTGTTGGCTTTTGTTATTTTATTTAATGGAAGTAGGAGGTTAATTGAAAGGGTTTTAATTGGATTAGTTTTAGTAATGAGTTTGGCGTTTTTAACTTCTGCGACAATTGTTAAACCTGATTTTTATTTAATATTAAAAGGTTTGTTTATTCCAAAATTTCCAGAGGGAAGTTTGTTCATTATCATAGGTTTAATTGGAACAACAGTTGTTCCATATAATATTTTTTTACATGCATCATTGGTAAGTGATAAATGGAGTCGTATATCAGACTTAAAATTTGTAAAAACAGATACTTTGTTAGCTGTTGTGCTAGGTGGTATTATCTCAATGTCTGTAATGGTTACTGCTTCTGCTATCGGAGATGTTAAAATTCAAAGTGCATCTGATTTAGCTTTAGGAATTGAACCTTTATTTGGTGGTTTTTCTAAGTTGATTATTTCTCTAGGTTTGTTTGCTGCTGGTTTGACTAGCTCAGTTACCGCACCATTAGCTGCTGCTTATGTTACTTGTGGATGTATGGGTTGGAAAGCAAGTGTAAGGTCAAAAAGATTTAGGTTTGTTTGGTTTGTTGTGTTGTTTATGGGTGTTTTGTTTTCAAGCTTGGACTTTAAATCTATTGAAATTATAAAATTTGCACAGGTTGCAAATGGTATTTTACTTCCTGTAATTGCTGTATTTTTATTAATAGTAGCCAATAGTAATCGTTTGTTAAAAAATCACGGTAATGGTTATTTACTTAATTTAATAACATTAATTATTATTTTGTTTACTATGTTTATTGGAATTAAAAGTGTTTTATCTGTAATAGGTATAATTTGAAAAGATTAAGTATAAATTCAGATGTTGGTGAGGGAGTAGTTAATGAATCTGCTTTAATGCCGTATTTAAAGTCTTGTTCGATTGCTTGTGGTGGTCATTATGGAAACGAAGAGACAATGATCAAAACAGCCAAATTAGCAATTTCTCATGGTGTTAATATTGGTGCACATCCATCATATCCAGATAAAATCAATTTTGGAAGAAATGAAATGGTGATTAGCTTAAATGATTTAAAAGAGTCATTGCATAAACAGATTTCATCCCTTTCAGTGGTTTTGAGCAACTTGGGTGTGGATAAATTAGATCATATTAAAGCTCATGGAGCTTTATATCATAAATGTTTTAATGATGTTGAGGTTGCTAAATCTTTTGTGCAAGTGGTTAAGTTGTTTAAAAATGTAAAAATTTTAGCTCCTTATAAATCAGTTGTATCAAAAATCGCTAAAGATTATGGTGTTCAGGTTGATTATGAGGTATTTTTAGATAGAAATTATAATGATGATTACACCTTGGTTTCTAGGGGTGAGGCAAATTCCATGCTTGAAAACGGATTAGAAATGTCACGTAGATATAAAATGGTGGTGAATAAGTCTAAAGTTAAAACTATTTCTAATAATTTTATCTTTATAGTGGGGGATACGTTTTGTATTCACGGAGACACAAATAATTCGCATATACTTTTGAATAATTTTTACGATAACTATTTTTTCAATGATAATGCCTAAATTCAATTTAAGTTATCGTCGTTTTGATTCCAAATCTATTTTGATATCTTGGCCAAATTTGATTGAAAATGCTGTTTTGTTCGACGTGTTATCTTTCAAAAAATCAATTAAGTTAAGTGATAAAGCTTTAGTTGAGGTTATTAATGCATATAGCTCATTATTAGTTATTTATACTAATACTATAGATAATATCTATAACGAAATTAAGAGCTTAAAGACGCTCTACTCAGACATAAATTATGATATTTATGAGAGTAAAATTATTTGGAAAATTCCAGTATGTTATGATGATTATTTTGCTACTGATTTAGAAAATATTAGTAATAAAAAAAATATAGAAAAAGATAAAATTATCGAGCTTCATTATAAAAATACATATAGAGTTTGTTTTTTAGGTTTTTTACCAGGTTTTTTATATTTAAGTAATTTGAATAAGAGGTTGTATTTTCCGAGAAAAGTTCAACCAGATTTAAATATCATTAAAGGTTCTGTTGGTATTGGAGGGAATCAGACGGGAGTTTACCCTTCAAATAGCCCTGGGGGTTGGAATATTATTGGAAACTCACCTATTGATTTCATAAATAAAGATAAGCTTCATAAAATTTCATTTGCTAGTCCTGGAGATTCAATAATTTTTTTCCCTATAGATATTAAAGAACATAATTATATTTCAAATAATTTAGATAGCTATATAATAGAATCGGAGGTGAGGAATGATTAAAGTTATTAAACCTGGATTATATTCTACTATTCAAGATTTGGGAAGGAAGGGTAAACAATCTTATGGAATTCCATGTTCTGGCTCAATGGATAGTTTTTCATCTGATTTAGCAAATAAAATTTTAAATAACTCAATCAATTCAGCTGTATTGGAAATTACAATGGTAGGTCCTGTTTTAGAGTTTATTAATGAAACTTTTATATGTATAACTGGTGCTAATTTATCTCCCTTGTTAAATAATAAAATTATTAAAATGAATAACCCGATTTATGTTAAACCTAATGATGTTTTAAGTTTTGGGGTGTTAAAAAGTGGTTTAAGAAGTTATATAGCTATTTTAGGTGGATTTAAGACTGAAAAAGTGTTTGGAAGCAGAAGTATGTTCAAAAACTTAACAAAAGCCGTAAAATTAGCTAAGAATGATGTTTTAAATTTTAATGAAGACATTATTTTTAAATCATCAAAAATTAATTTACATAAAATATCAAATATTGATAATGAAATTAAAGCTTACAAAGGCCCTGAATTTGACATGCTAGATTCTAATCAAAAAGATTTTGTTTTATCTAATAAATTTATGATTTCAAATAATTACAATAGAATGGCTATTCAATTGTCTGATTTATTATTTAATAATTTAGACCCAATAATAACTTCTATAGTTATGCCTGGCACAGTTCAGTTAACGCCAGCAGGAAAAATGATAATTTTAATGAAAGATTGCCAAACAACCGGAGGTTACCCAAGAATACTTCAAGTTGATGAAAAATCAATTAATTCCTTGGCGCAATTAAAAAAAGATTCTCATCTCCGTTT
>JABHBC010000061.1 GCA_018674025.1 Flavobacteriaceae bacterium | reverse complement strand
TGGAAGGAACTTCTATTTCTATAACTTCTTCACAACCAAAAAACATAAACAAACTGACCAAAAATATAATATTTTTCATTATTAAAATTTAAAATTATAAGTAATAGATGGAACAATGCCAAAGATTGATGTTTTTATAGCTTCATTTGCAGAGGTTTCGGTATTTCTTGAAAACGCTATTGAAGCAGCGTTTTTTCTATTATAAATATTGTATATACCAAACACCCATTCAGCTTGTAAATCTCTATTGTTATTCTTAACCGGCGTGAGTGTTGCCGATAAATCTAATCTATGGTAAGTAGGAAGTCTATTAGCATTTCTTTGGTTGTCATTATAAATTGGCACATTCAACCCTTGAAATTCGTACTGCCCAACTGGGTAGTTGGTTGGTTGACCAGTTTGTAATAAAAAGTTTGTGTTAAATTTCCATTTTGAACTGAGTTCATAAACAGCATTTACAGATAAATCATGTGTTTTGTCATAAGGGGTATTATACCATTCTCCATTATTAATACCTGGCTCACTAATATTTCTGCCAGATGTTAGTTGTTCTGATTTTGATAAAGTATAGGCTAGCCAACCCTTTAGTTTTCCTTCATTTTTTCTAAACAAAAACTCTAGCCCATATGCTCTTGATTTTCCATTTAGAATTACTGTCTCTATTTCGTTATTTGCAACTAGGTTAGCACCGTTTATATAATCTATTCTATTTTTAACATCTTTATAAAAGAATTCAGTTTCTAAAGAAAAATCTCCATCTTTAATTCTTCTAAAATATCCAACAGCGTATTGATCTAAGAGTTGAGGCTTAATAAATGGACCACTCGGTACCCATATGTCCAAAGGTGTAGGAGAGGAGGTGTTAGATAATAAATGTAAATACTGGGCCATTTTATTGAAACTAGCCTTTATAGAGCTTTCACTGTTTAATAAATAAGAAAGTGATAAACGTGGCTCAAAATTATTAAAACTTTTTAGTATATCATTTTTTTTATAACCTATACTTCCAGTAGCAGTAGCAGGTTCATATTTTTGAAGTTGTTGATTGTAGATTAACGGATTGTCATTTTCATATATATTTAATTCATCTTGTCCTAAGCGAGTAAAATTACTAAATCTAAGACCATATTTTAAGCTGAATTTTTCTGAAATATTATGATCGGCTTCTAAATATAAAGCAAATTCATTTGCGAATTTTTCAGTTAATTTAAAAGGTATTATGCCAGAGTCATCTCTATTTGGAAATATTTCACCGGCATTGAATTTTGTGTAAATATTATTTACACCATAACTTAATTTCAAGTTATCTTTTAAATAATGATTAAAATCATATTTAAAGTTTACGTTTGTAATGCCAGAGTCCCATTCAAACCCAACAAAATCCAGAATTAATCCATAAAAATAATCAGAATAAATTAGAGATAAATTTGAAAATAATTTGTCAGAATAAAGATGATTCCATCTTATATTAGTTACAGCATTACCATACTTGTTTATAAAACTATTATTAATCCCAAATACATCTTTACCAAAGTATGCAGATAAAAAAATATTATTTTTTTTGTTAAGACGGAAATTAACTTTAGTATTTAAGTCATAAAAATAAGCTTTATTATCATTATCAATTAGTGGAAGAAACAGGTGTGCATATGACGATCTTCCTCCAATTAGAAATGAACTTTTTTCTTTTTTTAATGGTCCTTCAGCTAAAATTCTACTAGAAATTAATCCTATACCACCGGTTAATTTAAAATCTTTATTATTTCCTTCTTTTTGATATATATCTAATACAGAAGATAATCTTCCTCCATATTTTGAAGGAATTCCACCTTTAAATAATTTAACATCTTTAATTACATCTGGATTAAAAACAGAGAAAAACCCAAATACATGTGAAGAATTAAAAACAATAGCTTCGTCTAACAGAATTAAGTTCTGATCTGCAGCACCCCCTCTTACATTAAAACCAGATGCACCTTCTCCAGCTGAAGTGTCTCCGGGAAGTAGAATTATTGACTTGATGATGTCTGACTCTCCTAAAACAACAG
>JABHBC010000060.1 GCA_018674025.1 Flavobacteriaceae bacterium | reverse complement strand
TCCATCACCATATTGTGCAAAATAAACAGATTGACCATTTGGAGCTGTTAATAACATATCTAAATCTCCAATAAAGGAGTGTTCAATAACTACGCATATTTGAATAAGCTGAGAAACATCCGTAAATTCTAAGCCATCTGCGTAACACTCAACAGAAATTGTAGATTCATAAGAAGCTTGCTGCCCTGTAGTCTGAGTATCTTCAAGCCAAGTCTGTTCAAATATTTCAGGGGCACAATCTTCTAATTGTGTACTTTCGGCCACACCAAATAATGTTGTTGAATCACCAAAACAAAGTTCAGTCTTTCCGGCTTCAGTACCGGTAAAATCAATTGAAGGAGCTACAATTACAATTTGAGTAATTTGTAATGAAGAACACCCAAGAGGATTAGTATCTGTAATAACAAGTCCAGCCGAAAAGATTCCAGACTGATCATATACCTTACTAACGGTTAACCCTTCTGCTGTTGTACCATCTCCAAATTCCCAGGCAAAAGTTGCGCCTTCACTTGAGTTGGAAAACTCACCAGATGCTGTAAAAGTTACTTCTTCTCCAGGGCAAACTGTCACCTGACCTTCTGCATTTGGTTCTGGAGAAACACTATCAATGGAACCAATAATTTCTTGACATGGTTCATAACATGAAATATTTGCTGCAAATCCAGTTGTGTTTGCTGCAGCATTACTAAAAAACTCAACAGTTATACAACCAGTTGCATTAGTAGCAGTAATAAAACCGGGACTTTGAGTAGCATTTCCTGAATAAGTTGTTCCTGTTCCTGTGTTATCAGGCCCATCATAAATTGTTAAAATATCAGCATTAAGTTGTGTACTAAAAGAAATAAAATCTAATTCAATATTTTGACCAGGATTATCAGGACAAATAGTTATGGAATAATTTTCATTACTAGAATAATTTCCGCTAGCTCCCCCTGAATCAAGTAAAGTACCAGAACAGGTATTTATAGTACCACCTTCACTAATTAATATGTCTTGAGATAAACCAATAAATGGTAAAAGCATAAAAAACAGAACTAGATAATTATTCATATATGCTTTAATTAAACTTTGATTTAATGACAATTAAATAATTAGTATTATCAACTCTGTAGATTAATCTTGTTTTTGAATTAAAATTAAAATTATAAATCAATGGATTAAAATTGTCTTTATTAAATAAAGGAAATTGTATTGAATTGTTAAAAACATCAAAAATAGAAACAGTGGATAAAAGCGGGTAATTTGAAATATCCTTTACATCTTCATTTTGGATTACAACCCTATTTCTTAAAATATGTTTAATATCCTTAACTCTAGATGGTTTGTCCAAAACATATTTTTTCAATTGATCACCATAAATATATTTAAGCTTTTGGATTTCTAGATTTGTAAAAGGTAATCTAATATTATCAGGGTAATCAACAATCCAATTATATGAATTGTTTTCACTAGAGCTTTTATTTGAAAAATTATTATGTTGAGAAAATACCAAATTAATTGAAAAACAAAGTATTATAAAGAAGTTTATTTTTTTCATAAAATTTGGGCAAAGCTTAAGCTAATTTAAATCAATTTTTTAGATAATTGAAATTATAATAAATTTAACATTTTATATTATTAATAAATACCCAACCTTATTATTAATTACTATCTTTGAATTACGTCTAATTTAGAAATTTAAAATACAAAATGAAAGAAAATAATTTAGCAAAACACATTGATAATTTCGGAGATGACCATGTAGGTTCATCAACTGAAACTCCATTAAGAATTGATGCTTTTGAATTATCTGATGATGAGAAAATTTCAATTATTGAAGAAAATATGAGAAATATTCTTCATACACTGGGTCTTGATTTAACAGATGACAGCTTGAAAGGAACTCCAAAAAGAGTTGCTAAAGCTTATGTTAATGAAATTTTTGGAGGTTTAAACCCCATAAAGAAACCTGTTTCATCCACTTTTGAAAACAAATATCAATATAATGAAATGTTGGTAGAAAAAAATATAACTGTTTACTCTACTTGTGAACATCATTTGTTACCTATAGTTGGAAAAGCTCATATTGCTTACATTTCAAATGGAACTGTTGTGGGGTTATCTAAAATGAATAGAATTGTAGATTATTTTTCTAAAAGACCTCAAGTACAAGAAAGATTAACTATGCAAGTTGTAAAAGAATTACAAAGTGTATTAAATACTAATGATGTAGCATGCGTTATAGATGCTAAACATTTATGTGTAAATTCCAGAGGAATTAAAGATACAGGCTGTAGTACAATAACAAGTGAATTTGGTGGTGCATTCAAAAAACCAGAAGTTAGAGAAGAGTTTTTAAAATATATTCAATTAGAAACTTCTTTTGAAGGTTTATAATTCTTAACTTTAATTAATGTCCTTAACAAAAGAAAACATTCTTTACATATACAACTCATTAACTGGCAAGAAAGAAAAATTCAAACCTATTAACAAAAAAAGAGTAGGAATGTATGTTTGTGGCCCTACTGTTTATAGTAATGTTCACCTTGGAAATGTTAGGACATTTATGTCATTTGACATCATATATCGATATTTACTTCATCTTGGTTATAAAGTTCGCTATGTGAGAAATATTACTGACGCTGGCCATCTTGAAAATGATTCAGATAATGGTGAAGATAGAATAAGCAAAAAAGCAAGGCTTGAGGAGATTGAGCCAATGGAAGTTGTTCAAAAATACACAGTAGATTTTCATAATACTTTAAGTGAATTTAATTTGCTTCCGCCCAGCATTGAACCTACTGCAACTGGTCATATAATAGAGCAGATTGAAATAATCAAAACCATACTTAAAAACAAGCTTGCATATGAAGTAAATGGCTCCATATATTTTGATGTAATAAAGTATAACAAAACAAATAATTATGGAATTTTAAGTAAACGAAATATTGAAGATTTGGTTCATAATTCTAGAAAACTAGATGGACAAAGTGACAAAAAAAATCCTCAAGATTTTGCACTTTGGAAAAAAGCTGATGATAGTCATATAATGAAATGGAACTCTCCTTGGGGGTTAGGTTTTCCTGGATGGCATTTAGAGTGTACTGCAATGAGTACTAAATATCTAGGTGATAATTTTGATATTCACGGAGGTGGAATGGATTTAAAATTTCCACATCACGAATGTGAAATAGCCCAATCTATTGCATGCAATAATACAAGTCCGGCTAATATATGGATGCACGCTAATATGCTAACATTGAATGGTAATAAAATGGCTAAGTCTACTGGTAATAATATTTTACCAGGAGATATTTTATCAGGAAATAATCCCATTTTAAGTAAACCCTTTTCTTCCAGTGTTATCCGCTTTTTTATACTTCAAGCGCATTATAGAAGTGTATTAGATTTTAGCAGCGAAGCAATTGAGGCCTCTGAAAAAGGATTTAATAAACTAATGGAAGCTCAAAAAAGTTTAAAAAATTTAAAAAGCTCAAGTAGTTCAGATTTTGATATTAATAATTGGGTCTCAAACTGTTACAATGCTTTAAATGATGATTTTAATACTCCTATTTTAATTGCCGAATTATTCAATTCAGTTAAATTTATAAATCAGGTTAAAATGGGAAAAGCCAAAATATCTGCAAAAGATTTAAAAGTTATTCAACAAAAATTTAATGAGTTTGTTTTTGATATTTTAGGTTTAGAAATCAATAATAACTCTGATTCTAATTCGGACAAACTAGATTCTGCAATTAGCTTATTGATTGAATTAAGAAACGAAGCTAGGTTAAATAAAAATTATGCCTTAAGTGATAAAATTAGAGATGATTTATCCAAAGGTGGAATCTCATTAAATGATAGTAATAATGAAACTACATATTCAATTAACTGAAAATGAAAATTCTAACTTTACCTTTAATTTTTTTAATTAAAATTTATCAGAATTTAATTTCACCTTTAACCCCAGCTACTTGTAGATTTCAACCTACATGCTCACAATATTCAATAGAAGCATTAAAAGAACATGGAGTTTTTAAAGGTTCGAAATTGATGATTGTAAGAGTATTCAGCTGTCACCCTTGGGGTAAATCAGGATATGATCCTGTACCAAAAAAAGATATTAAAAAATAAAACTTATATAATATGTATGCATTAGACATAGTTTGGGACCCTTCTTCAGAAGGTATTAACATATTCGGAAAGTTCACTATTCATTACTACAGTTTAATGTGGATAGCCGCATTTACTATTGGGCATTATGTGATGAAAAAAATATACAACAAAGAGTCTTTAAGTGAAGAAAGCTTAGACTCTTTATTTATGTATACTATTCTAGGTACTATCATTGGAGCTAGATTAGGTCATGTAATTTTTTACCAACCAGAACTATTTAAACAAGACTTTCTAAGTGTTTTTCTTCCTTTTAGGTTTAACCCTTCATTTGAATTTACTGGATTTAGAGGTCTTGCTAGTCATGGAGCAGCCATTGGAATAATATTTTCAATGTATTTGTACAATAAAAAAGTCTTAAAGAAGAATATTTTATGGATTTTAGACAGACTTGTAATTCCTGTTTCAATAGGAGCAGTATTTATTAGACTTGGAAACTTTTTTAATTCTGAAATAATTGGTCATAAAACAGATAGTGTTTTTGGTGTTGTATTTAAGGCAATAGGTGAAACAGAACCAAGACATCCTGGTCAACTTTATGAAGCATTTGGATATTTAATTGTATTTGTGATAGTATATTATACTTATTGGAAAACATCAAAAGCATTAAAATCTGGATACATGTTTGGATTGTTTTTAACACTTTTATGGGTAACAAGATTTATTGTGGAATTCTTTAAAGAGGCACAAGTTGCCGGAAGAGAAGACTGGATACTTGGAATGAACACAGGCCAAACACTTAGTATTCCATTTATATTTCTCGGCATTTATTATATGTTTAGAAAATGATAAAAGTATTTAGAATAATAAGCTACTTAGAAGGTATTTCATATATTTTGTTGTTATTTA
>JABHBC010000059.1 GCA_018674025.1 Flavobacteriaceae bacterium | reverse complement strand
CGTATCACCATATTACAAATATTTCTAACCCTGATGGAAGAGATCGTTATTACTCTGTGGTCGGTTATATCTGTGAAACAGACACCTTTGGCTCTAACAGAAGGATTAGTGAAATTTCGGAAGGTGATATCTTGTGTTTTGAAAATGCTGGTGCCTATTGTTTTTCTATGGCATCTAATTATAATTCTAGATACAGACCCGCAGAAGTAATGATCTATAATAATGATGATTATTTAATTAGAGAAAGGGAAACTTTTGAAGATCTTATAAAAAATCAAAAAATTATTGAATTTTAGGTACTAATCTTATTACTTTTATTTTTACTAAATAAATTAATGAGATTACAACTTTCTACTAATTCAGACATCCACAAAATCTTGCAGATTATTAATGATGCAAAAGTGTATCTAAAATCTCAAAAAATAGATCAATGGCAGCACGGGTACCCAAATAAATCACAAATAGAAAGGGATATAGCCAATAACGAAAGTTATGTGCTTACAAATGATGCAAATCAGGTAATAGCTACATCCATGTTTAGTATACGTCCTGAGCCTACTTATAAATTTATTGATGGGAAGTGGAAAATTAAAGAGTCTGAAAAGTATGGCGTAATACATAGATTAGCCATACATAAAAACCACAGAAAAAAAGGAATAGCCTCATTTATATTAAATGAGTTTCATCAACTGCTAAAAAAACAACATATTAGAAGTTTAAAGATAGACACCCATGAAGACAATCATGAAATGCAATATTTAGTAAAAAAATTAGGTTATGTATATTGCGGTATTATCTACACTGAATATAATGCAAAAAGATTCGCATTTGAAAAAGTGATTTTTTAAATTATTTTGACTGTACAATTAATCAAAATTTATTAATTCCATAGATGAAGGTTTGTATTGCTGAAAAACCTAGTGTAGCTAGAGAAATTGCTACAATATTAGGAGCTAACTCAAAAAAAGAAGGGTATTATGAGGGAAACGGCTATGCTGTTACCTATACTTTTGGACATTTGTGCACCTTATTAGAACCCAAAGATTATAAGCCTCACTGGAAAAGCTGGGATTTAAATAATTTACCCATGCTGCCAGAACGCTTTACTACAAAAGTTACTAATGATTCTGGTATAAAAAAACAATTCAACATTATAAAGACTTTATTTGAAAAAGCAACCGTAGTTATTAATTGTGGTGATGCCGGAACAGAAGGAGAGCTTATTCAGCGTTGGGTAATTAATCAATGTGGCTATAAAGGAAAAGTAAAACGTTTATGGATTTCATCACTTACTCAAGAAGCTATTAACGAAGGATTTAAAAATTTGAGACCCTCTGAACACTATGACAACTTATACTATGCAGGTTTTTCAAGGGCAATTGGAGATTGGCTCTTAGGGTTAAATGCTACACGTTTATATACCGTAAAATATGGAGGCTATAAGCAAGTATTATCTGTTGGAAGAGTTCAAACTCCTACTCTAGCCATGTTGGTAAATCGTTTTAAAGAAATTACTAATTTTAAACCTCAACCGTATTGGGAACTTCAAACTAGCTACAGAAATACACTTTTTAATTATGAAGACGGACGTTTTCTTAAAAAAGAAGACGGACAAGTATTAGCAGATAAAGTAAAAAAATCTGATTTCGAAATTGTTTCAGTTACAAAAAAGAAAGGAAAAGAATACGCACCAAAATTATTTGATTTAACTGGCCTACAAGTGTATTGCAATAATAAATTTGGTTTTTCTGCAGACGAAACTTTAAAAATAGTTCAAAAATTATACGAAATGAAAGTAGTTACCTACCCTAGAGTTGATACTACTTTTTTACCTAATGATATATATCCTAAGATCACGGGAATTCTATCAAAGCTTACTAATTACAGTCAACTAACAAAAGAGCTTTTGGGCAGTAAAATAAAGAAATCTAAACGTGTTTTTGATGATAAAAAAGTCACAGATCACCATGCTATCATTCCTACAGGAATTCAAGGAAATTTACAATACACTCAACAACAAGTATATGATATCATAACTCGAAGGTTTATTG
>JABHBC010000058.1 GCA_018674025.1 Flavobacteriaceae bacterium | reverse complement strand
TAATGTTATTAATCATTCCAAAATAAAAGAATATAAATATTTATTTTCAGAAGGAAGTAAAAACCATCCTTACTGCTCTCCTTTTATTACAACTTTTTTAGATAATTTAAATATAAATCTCATGAAAGAAGGAGCAGAACTATTTGAAGGAGAGCACAATTTTAAGTCCTATTGCTATAAACCCAATGAAAATGGAATATTTGATAGAGAGATTATGTACTGTAAAATTTCAAATAATACGACTTTAAAAGCTAATTTCTTTCCTAAAAAAAGCTACGAATTAACTGTAAGAGGGAAAGGATTTATGAGAAATCAAATTAGACTTATGATGGGGGTTTTGGTTGAATTGGGTAGAGGGGAGGTAAGCTTAGATTATATAAAGGAATCTCTCAATACATATAATCCGCAAATTAATTATATAGCTCCCGCGTCAGGACTTATGTTGAATAAAGTTGATTTTATTGATTAATTAAATACATCTATATTTTTATTTTTTATATTTTTGAAAAAATATATTATGGAAACGATCGAATTTTTAAACATTGAATTTTTTGAAAACACATTAAAAGATTATCTTATTTTTCTTTTGTTTATTGTTTTTGGTTATATAACAATCATCCCTGTAAAATCGATGATTATTAAAATATTATTTAAATTTTTCGGTAAGGATCATAATGATATTGACACCTTAGAATTTAAAAACTTATTAAATAAACCATTACAATATTTTCTGATATTAATTTTATTCTTTTTTTCACTAAAATTTATAAATATTCCCACTTTTTTAACTTCTTCAGAGGAAGGAATTGATATTAGCGTAATTGCCCTTAAGGGATTTAATTTTTTATTATTGACTACAGTTTTTTGGGTAATTTTAAGATCCATTGATTTTGTTGGATTTAAATTAAAAAATAAAGCTCTTGAAACTGAGAGTAAAGTAGACGATCAATTAATTCCTTTTGCAATAGACTTAGCCAAAGTCATTTCTATTGTTTTGGGTGCTGTTATGATTTTGGGAGATGTTTTTGATGTCAATATTACAGCGTTGGTTACTGGTCTTGGGATAGGTGGAGTTGCATTTGCACTAGCATCTAAAGAAAGTTTGGAAAACTTATTAGGTTCCTTTACTATATTCTTCGACAAACCTTTTACTGTAGGGGATACTGTCACTTTAGGAGGTGTCACTGGAACTGTTGAAAAAGTTGGTTTTAGAAGTACTAGAATTAGAACCTTTGATAAAAGTATTGTAACAGTGCCAAATAAAAATATTATAAGTACGGAATTAGATAATCTAGGTGCCAGACCAGTTAGAAGAGTTAAATTCAATATTGGTCTAACTTATGATACTTCAGTAGAAAATATAAAAAATATTGTAAACGATATCCAATCACTTGTTGATGATCATTCTATGACTAATCAAGATGGTAGAGTGAGGTTTTTAAATTTTGGAGCAAGTTCTTTAGACATTATGGTGTTATACTATGTAAATAGTCCGGATTGGGAAAGCCTTATTGATACACAACAAAATATTAATTACGATATAATAGATATTGTAAATAAATATGGTTGTGAATTTGCTTTTCCATCTACATCAGTTTATATAGAAAAAAACTAACTTAACAAATAACCCTGATTTAAAAATCTTATTAATCAAAATCCTATTTTACATAATATAAATTATAGGACAATTATCTTAATCTTATTTAATATCATTGGATGGTATATCCATTTCTCTATTGTATTTACAACACATTGGTAATTTATCATAATCTTCATCAAGAGCTGTACTAAGTTCAGTATCATAACCAGATTTGGCTATAGCTTTATGTATATCGTTAATAAATTGGTCGTTGATTTCTGTCGATACATTAATAGAAATCATTTTCGATTCCGTACTCCATGAAGCTGTATCTACTCCTTCAACAGACATGGTTGCAGATTCAATTGTAGATTTACACATCCCACAATTACCTCTAACACCAAAGGTAACATCACTTTTAATGATTTCGGCAGTTTTTGTAACTGGCACTTCAATAACTTTAACTTCCGGCTGTTTGTTATTCATGCAAGAAACGACGGTTAAAACACTAAATAATAGATATATATACTTCATAATTTGATAATTTATTTATTTTTTCTGTTAGCAATAAAACTTTTTACAAAATAGACCATAGAAAATATAGATGTCAGTATCATAATAACAACACGTATTAATCCAACTCCGCCAGAGTCTAATGATTTAGGCAACCTCATAATAATCAAAGCTATTAGTATGATTAAAGTTAGTAATACAGCAATGTGAGCTATTAGTTTATTCTGTTTTTTTAATCCATTAGTACATAGTAATAAAATCACACCAAATATTACTGGAATAAGTGCTGTTGGAGAAACTACTTCAAAATAACCCCATAAACCTATAAACATTAAAGATAAAGAGTTAATTAAATTTGCCTTGAATGAGTTCATATTTATAATTTTTTTTAATAAATGAAATTAAATATAATTAATTAATAGTAATAGTGTCTTTAATTTTATCGAAATTTTCTCTAAGATAAGATCTTAATCTTTTTTTGTAATCATCTGTTAACCAACTTAAAAAGTTGTGAGTACTTTTGCTGATACATTTAGAATATCTGTTAATTCTAAAATCTATATCGTCATTTAGTTTTTTAGATAAAATTAATGCATCAAATACATCTTCACTATTTTCAATACAAATTTTTGCGTGTTGACTAATAGATCTTTCTAAAACAACTTTAGAGGACTCCCCTTTTCTAATTGATTCTACATAGGTTTTGTTAACATCAAAATAAACCTCTATTGAATTCTTGAATTCTTCTCTTAATTCGTCAGGCATTTCGTACCTAAAGTTACTTTCAATTTCTTCATCAGTTATAATACTATCTAAGTAATAATTTGGTGACTTAAATATTCTTTGCCAATCTAAATCAATCCCCCACTCACCAAACCTATGAAAGTTATTACCTAAATCAATAACATTAAAATGAGATTTATTCTTAAGTATTCTTGAACCTCTACCAATCATTTGATAGTATAGTGTTAACGATTTGGTGGCCCGGTTTAATATAATAGATTCTACTGTAGGCTCATCAAATCCTGTTGTTAAGATACTTACAGAAGTTAGAATTGCGTTAGGGGTTTTCTTAAACCACTCTAAAATTTGAGTCCTTTCTTTTTTAGAAGCGGTGTTATCTAAATGC
>JABHBC010000057.1 GCA_018674025.1 Flavobacteriaceae bacterium | reverse complement strand
GATGAAACATAACTTAGTTGTTTATTTTTATCATTTTTTATTCCGATATATGAATTTTTATAATCAGGTTTTTTGAACTTGATTATAATAGATTTTAACAAAGGAACTGTGTCAGTTCCTAAATCTAATGTGTCAGTAGTACTGTTTTTTTTAATAAATAGGTTATTATAAAACGTTCCTTTTTCAATATTTAAAGATGAATTATGTTGATTGAGAAAGTACTTTTTATTTCTATTGACAAATAATTTATTAGTACCTCCAATTTTGATATCGTTATCATTATTTAAAATATCATTATTACTATTTCCTTTAATTGGTACAAATATTCTTGTAATATTTTTCTTAAAATCTAGAACCTCAATCTTAATTAAATGCTTATTGCTTTCTATTAAAGAAATTACTCCATTATTTCTTTCTGTCTTATATATTGATAATGGGTTGTTTTTTTGAATAAATAATTTTTGGAATCTTCTTTTATTTCTCTTAAACTCTGAGTAATCAATATACCTATTAATATGTTTTGTTTCTTCAAACGAAAATTTGCTAAAATCTATTGAAACTAATGAGTCATTATCTATATATGTATTGATTTTGTAAACACCATTTTTGTTACTCGCTAAATCCTGTCGATCAAATGTTTGAATTCCAAATCCTAAAGTGCCTATACTGATAACTGTATCAGTTATGAAAGTGTTTTTATCTCTTTTGTATAAGGTTAAGTTTTTATAGTCTTTAATTTCTCGATTTTTATAAAGACTATATAATCTTAAACCCAGTATAGAAGGTGTTTTGCTATCTTTTACATCAATTCCATAACTAAGAGGGTTTATAGGTTTTTGATTTATATCTCTTATCTCAAAATGTAGGTGAGGTCCACTTGAGCCACCAGTATTTCCTGAATAAGCAATGAGTTCGTTATCTAAAATTTTAATTTCATTTAATGCTGGAAAAATTTCTATTTCGTAATCTTCTTTTTTGTATTGTTCATTCTTAACTATTGTTTCAATTTTTTTAGAAAATCTTTTTAAATGAGCGTAAACAGATGTTTTTCCGTCATTATGTTTAATGTAAATAGCTTTTCCATATCCACCTTTGGAAATCTTTATTCTACTTACATATCCTTTAGAAAATGCGTAAACTTTAGATCCTTCTTTTCCTTTAGTTTTTATGTCAATACCTGAATGAAAATGATTTGATCTAAGTTCACCAAACGTACCTGAGAGTATTGTCTCATAATCTAGTGGGTTTCTTTGATTGTTTTGTGCAACGACAAGATTAATTGAAATAAGAAAAAATAAAATCTTTAAAATAAAGTTTTTCATAATATTTATTAGACGTAAAAATATTATAATTTCACAAACATCATAATATATTTTTTGTAAAAAGAAGTGTTAATTCTAATATCTATGTTAACTTTGTTTTAATAGTATTTTAATTTTAAGATGCAAGACTTAGATATTTTAGTTAAATCTTTAGAGAATAATATTAGAATTTCATTGGAGAAGTTAAATAAACTTCAAAAGTTAAATTTTGAATTAGAAAGTGAATTGACTTCGCTTAGAAAAAAAGATTTAGAAAAGTCTAATCTGATAGATTTATGTGAGGAAAAATATAAATCACTTAAAATTGCTAATACTATTTTAGGTAGTAATAACGGTACAAAAGATACTAAACTAGAAATAAATTCATTAATTAGAGAAATAGATTATTGTATATCTCAATTAACAGAATAAATATAGTTCTAAATGGAAAAATTGAAAATAAAATTATCTATAGCTAACAGGATTTATCCTCTTACAATTGACCCCTCTCAAGAAGAAGGTTTGAGAAAGGCGGCGTTAGATATTAATACAATGATAAAACAGTTAGAACAAAGCTATTCAGTTAACGATAAACAAGATGTTTTAGCGATGTGTGCTTTACAGTTTGCATCAAAAACTAAACAACAATCTATTGATAAAAATAATTCAAACAAATCTTTTGAAAATAAATTAAAAGAATTAAATGAATTAATTATTGAAACTATTTCTTAATTTTTAACTTTTAAAAACTACCTACATTAGTTTTTTTGATAAACTCAACGCTTATTCTTTTAAAAAAGGTGAGTTTAAGTTGTAAAATTGTGCTGACTAGATCAGATCTTTGATCAACTTATTAGCCTTAAACTTGATTTAAAGGAGTTTATACAAAACCATAGCTTTTGTAGGTATTTTTATTTAATTAATTATATATGGAACTAACATCATCAACTATAATATTTTCTCTTTGCGGGATTCTTATAGGATTTATAATTGCCAAAATATTTGAAAAGTCTAATGCAGCTAAAATTATAGAAGACGCCAAAAAAGAAGCATCTTCAATTTTAAAATCCGCAGATAAGGAAGGTGAGTCTTTAAAGAAAGATAAAATCTTACAAGCAAAGGAAAAGTTTATTGAACTTAAATCTGAGCATGAAAAAGTTATTTATGCAAGAGAGGATAAAATTAAATCATTAGAACGCTCTGTAACTGATAAAGAGTCAAATGCCTCCAAACTATTAAAAATCCAATCTGAATTAAACTCAGATTTAGAATTAAAATCAAAAGATTTTGATAAAAAAATTAATAATCTAGATAAGAAACGTATTGAATTAGATAAAGAAAGAGAAAATCAAATAAAACAACTAGAAGTTATTTCAGGTTTATCCAAACAAGATGCTAAAGATCAATTATTAAATTCTATTAAAGAGGAAGCTAAGTCTGATGCCATGAAATTTATTCAAAATAGAATGGAAGAGGCAAAAATGACAGTTGAACAAGATGCTAAAAAAATAATAATTAACACAATTCAACGAATTGGTACAGAGGAATCTATAGATAATTGTGTCTCTGTTTTTAATATTGAATCAGATGATGTTAAAGGAAGGATTATAGGAAGAGAGGGAAGAAATATTAGAGCTTTAGAATCAGCTACAGGTGTTGAAATCATAGTAGACGATACACCTGAAGCTATAATACTATCTTGTTTCGACTCTATTAGAAGAGAAATTGCTAGATTATCACTTCACAAGTTAGTTACAGATGGAAGAATACACCCTGCTAGAATTGAAGAAATAGTTAAAAAAACTGAGAAACAAATTGATCAAGAAATAATTGAAATTGGTAAAAGAACAGTTATAGATTTAGGAATTCATGGTTTACATCCTGAATTAATTAAAGTTGTAGGGAGGATGAAATATAGATCATCTTATGGTCAGAATTTGCTTCAGCATTCTAGAGAAGTTTCAAAATTGTGCGGTATAATGGCTGCAGAATTAGGGATTGATGCAAAATTAGCTAAAAGAGCAGGTTTATTACACGATATTGGTAAAGTTCCATCATCTGAAAAAGATGCAGAAACACCTCACGCTATTTTGGGAATGCAATGGGCAGAGAAATATGGAGAAAAGGATGAGGTATGTAATGCTATTGGTGCACATCACGATGAAATTGAAATGAAATTCTTATTATCTCCAGTAGTTCAAGTATGTGATGCTATTTCTGGCGCTAGACCTGGAGCTAGAAGACAAGTCTTAGATTCATATATTGAAAGATTAAAAAACTTGGAGGAAATCGCGCTAGATTTTGAAGGTGTTCAAAAGGCTTATGCTATACAAGCTGGTAGAGAACTTCGTGTTATAGTAGAAAGTGAAAAAGTTAACGATGATATAGCTTCTAAATTATCTTTTGATATTTCACAAAAAATTCAAACAGATATGACTTATCCTGGGCAAGTCAAAGTAACAGTTATTAGGGAAACAAGGGCAGTTAATATTGCCAAGTAGTAGATTATTTAATCTAATTCTATCAAGCTTAGATTATATGTGTCAGTTTCTGAAATGTGAAAATATCCTAATGGAAAATTTTCATTATTTGTTGTATTAACAATATTACCAAGCAATGATGATGGTATTGTTTCAAAAGGACCACCAGCTTGTTGACCACTTTGTGATATGAGAACATTAAAATATGTTAAATATTCTTTCGTAACCCCAGACATTTTTATAATAACTTCAGATGGTAATTCAATTTCCTCTTGCTGATAAAAAAATGAGAAATTATATGTTGACCCATTAAAAAATCTATCTTCAATTGGTACAAATAAATCATTTGAAAAATCGAATAAATAATAATTCTCACTATTAATATCATCTACAAAAGATACATTAACTTCAATTTCTTCACCAGTAAATAATGTATTATCTCCTTGATAAACCTCACTAAACCCGGTAGTAGTTATTAGTTTACTTTGACTTTTATAATGATCTTCATTATAAAAAATATTAAGTTCATAGTCTACATTTTCTATTGGAATAAACTGGGTAATCGGTACAAAGTTCCCATCTGAGTTATTATCTTCAAAAATAATATCTATATCATTAGTTAAATCCTTCAATAAAACTGTCGCTGCGTTTGTTATAACAGGAATTTCTTCATCATAGTAATCTGTAGATTCTCTTAACTTAACAACAGTGTTCGCGGTTACTGGAGTCTGATTATGGTATACTTCAAAAATTGCGTCAATAAT
>JABHBC010000056.1 GCA_018674025.1 Flavobacteriaceae bacterium | reverse complement strand
ATTAATTTTACACAAAAATGGAATATTATTTAATTCTTTAGTGCTAATAAACTGTTAAAAGATATTTTATTTTAATTATTAATTATCCAATTTTTAGCATTGGTAAAGGCTTCAATCCATGGAGATACTTGGTCATTTCTATTTTCAATATAATTAGCCCAGTTCCATTTAAAAATTGACCTTTCTATATGTGGCATTGTTACAAGATGTCTTCCTGTAATATCACACAACATTGCTGTATTGTAGTCAGAACCGTTCGGATTTGAAGGGTAGTTTTTATAACTATATTTAGCTACTATATTATATTTTTCTTCTTTTTGAGGTAATTTAAATTTGCCTTCCCCATGACTAATCCAAACACCTAAATTTGAGCCTTCTAATGAAGACAGCATTATGGAATTGTTTTTTTGAATTTTTACAGATGTAAAAGCACTCTCATGTTTTTTAGAATCATTAAATGTCATTTTACCATGGATTTCATGTTCAGGATTAATTAAATCTAATTCCATAAATAATTGACAACCATTACAAATACCAACTGAAAGAGTGTCTTTTCTTTTCATAAAGTTTTCTAACGAAGATTTAGCTTTTTCATTATATCTAAAAGCTCCTGCCCAACCTTTTGCAGATCCAAGAACATCTGAATTGGAAAAACCGCCTACAGTACCTATAAATCTAATATCTTCTAGGTTTTCTCTTCCAGAAATTAGATCTGTCATGTGAATGTCTTTCACATCAAAACCTGCTAAGTACATAGCGTTAGCCATTTCTCTTTCACTGTTACTACCTTTTTCTCTAATTATTGCTGCTTTAGGCCTGTTAATTGAAGAGTCAATTACAGGAAGATTTCCGTTAAATTTAGCTGGAAAAACAAACTTTAGAGGTTGATTTTTAAAATTATTAAACCTTTCAATTGCCAAATTGTTAGATGTTTGTTTTTTATCAAATAAAACAGATGTGCTGAACCATTCATCTCTATACTCACTAATTTTTAGGTCTATATTTTCATTAAAATTTTTAATAGTTAAATTATCTGACTTTGAAGTTTTTCCAATTTTAAAAAACTCAATATTATCTTTTTTGAAATAATCTTCTATAGAATCATCTTTTGATTGAATTACAAGACCTGCATTTTCTGAAAATAATAATTTTATTGAATCCTCTTCATTTAAACTATCTAAAACTAAATCAGCACCAACGTTATTATCAGAAAAACACATTTCACATAATGTAGTTATTAATCCTCCGGCAGAAATATCGTGTCCAGCTACAATTAAACCATTAGTAATTAAATTTTGAACTGTATTAAAAACCTTTACAATAAATTCAGCACTAACAACAGAAGGAGTTTCATTTCCTACTTTGTTTAATGTCTGAGCAAATGAGCTACCTCCAAGCTTATATTTATCTTGAGATAAATTAATATAATATATACTTCCTTGATCTATCTTAAATAATGGTTCAATAACATTAGATATATTGTTGCATTCAGCTGCAGCAGATATTATAACTGTTCCAGGCGCTATAACTTCTTTTGTTGGATATTTTTGCTTCATGGATAAAGAATCTTTTCCAGTAGGCACATTAATTCCTAGTTCTATTGCAAATTTCGATATAGATTCTACGGCATCATATAGTCTACTATCTTCACCTTCATTATTACACGGCCACATCCAATTTGCAGATAATGAAACACCCTTAAGACCTTTGCTTAAAGGAGCCCAAATTATATTACTTAAAGCTTCTGTTATGCTATTTCTACTCCCAGCAACAGGATCGATTAATCCAGAGATAGGTGAGTGGCCAATCGAAGTTGCTACCCCTTTTAAATTATTAAAATCTAAGGCCATTACACCACAGTTGTTAAGAGGTAATTGCAGAGGTCCTACACATTGTTGTTTAGCGACTTTGCCTCCAACACATCGGTCTACTTTATTAGTTAGCCAATCTTTACAACCGACAGCTTCCAGTTTAAAAACTTTTTTTAGATAATATTTTGTTTTTTTATTATCGTAAAATATTGAACTGTAATTGATGTGTTTTTTATTATCACTCATCACAGTTAAAGGCGAGCTACCGAAAAAATTATCTAAAGATAAATCTAATGGAGTGTTTCCTTTTGATTTTGATTTAATTGTAAATCTTTTATCATCAGTTATGGTTCCAACTTCGTAAATTGGTGCTCTTTCTCTTTCTGCAATTTTATTTAATAAATTTAAGTCGGTAGAGTCTATAATTAATCCCATCCTTTCTTGAGATTCATTACCTATAATCTCTTTATCTGATAAAGTTGGGTCTCCAATTGGAAGCATATCTAAATTTATTTCTCCTCCAACTTCTTCTACTAATTCTGAAAGACAATTAAGATGTCCTCCTGCACCATGATCATGAATTGAAACGATTGAATTATTCTTACTTTCTACCATTCCTCTAATTGCATT
>JABHBC010000055.1 GCA_018674025.1 Flavobacteriaceae bacterium | reverse complement strand
TATTAATTCTTTACAAGAAGGTAAGTTTATAAATGGACCTATTGTAAAAGAGTTTAGTCAAAATTTATCCAACTTTTTAAATGTAAAGCATGTTATTCCGTGTGCAAATGGTACAGACGCATTACAGATTGCCTATATGGCACTTGGATTAAAATCTGGCGATGAAATCATATGCCCATCATGGACATATATATCCACAGCTGAGGCAGCAGCAATTATTGGAGTTAAAACTATATTTTGCGATGTTGATCCAAATACATTTAATGTAACTGCTGAATTTATTGAGCCACTCATTACTAAAAAGACAAAAGCTATTGTTGTGGTTCACTTGTATGGTCAGTCCTGTGATATGGAACCCATACTTAACTTGGCAAAAAAACATAATTTAAAAGTAATTGAAGATAATGCTCAAGCGATAGGTTGTGAATATTCCTTTTCTAATGGAGAAAAAAAATACACTGGTACCATGGGAGATATAGGAACTACTTCATTTTATCCAAGCAAGAATCTGGGTGCTTATGGGGATGGTGGAGCAATTTTTACCAATAATGATGATTTTGCAAAGAAAATTAAAATGTACTCTAATCATGGTGAGTCAAAGAGGTATCACCATAATATTATTGGAATCAATTCTAGATTAGATTCTATACAAGCAGAGGTATTGAATGTCAAATTAAAGTATTTGAATGATTATAATAATGCTAGAAATCAAATGGCTGAGAATTATAACAAAGCATTTAAATCGGTTGAACAATTACAAATACCTGAGTTAAATAAAAACTCTACTCATGTTTATCACCAATACACTTTAAAAGTGCTCAATGGTAAAAGAGATGATTTAATGAAATACTTAGAGCAAAATAAAATTGAGACTCGTGTTTATTATCCGATTCCAGTTCATAAGCAAAAGGCTTTTAGTAATTACTCAAATATTAGTTTAATTAATACCGATGAATTGGCAACCTCATGTTTATCTTTGCCAATACATTCAGAAATAGAAAATTCATCCCAAAAAGATATAATTGATAATGTGTTAAATTTTTTTAAATGAAAAAAATAGATGTTTTAGTTACAGGTGGAGCAGGTTATATTGGTTCTCATGCTGTTGTAGAATTATACAATTCTGGATACAGACCAATCATAGTGGATAATTTTTCGAATTCATCAATTAAAAATATTGAAGGTATTGAACAAATCATTAACAATAAAGTTGTCTTTCATGAATTTGATTGTACGGATGAAGATCAAATGAATGAATTATTTAAAATAGAAAGTAATATCGAAGCAGTTATTCATTTCGCTGCTTTTAAAGCGGTCGAAGAGTCTGTAAGAGAGCCTAAAAAATATTACTGTAACAACATTGGATCCTTAGAAGTTTTATTAAAAACTATGAAAAGATATAAGGTTAATAATATTATTTTCTCATCTTCTTGTACTGTCTATGGAAGTCCAGATATTTTACCGGTTAGTGAATTAGCTCCATTTAAAAAAGCAGAATCGCCCTATGGAGAAACTAAACAGTTATGTGAAAAATTAATTGATAAGTCTGATATTAATAGTATTTCTTTAAGATATTTTAACCCAGTTGGTTCGCATGAGACATGTTTAATTGGAGATTGTTCAGCAGACAAGCCAAATAACTTAGTTCCAATTATATGTGAAGTAGCAAGTGGTAAAAGGGATTCTATGCAAATATTCGGCAATGATTACAATACTATTGATGGCACTTGTGTAAGGGATTATATTCATGTTGTAGACCTCGCTAAAGCACATGTTGCTGCACTTAATCATATTTTAAATAGTAAAAAAATTAAAACTGCTTATAATATTGGAGTTGGAAAAGGGGTTAGTGTTCAAGAAGTGGTAGACTCTTTTGAACAAATTAATGATATAAAAATCTCTTACAAAATTGGTCCAAGAAGAGCTGGAGATGTGGAAGAAATATATTCGGACAACTCAAAAATTAATAAAGAACTTAAATGGTTTCCTATAATGAGTTTCGGGTCTGCTTTAAAGACTGCTTGGATATGGGAGAAAAACAAATAGTTTTTTTACTTATTCAAATACTTTTTATTAGATTTTCTCGTTGTTTCTTATATTCGTGACTTGTAAAAAATATTTCACTTGACCAACACTGAACAATATAATTTTAAAATAGATCAAAAGTCTAGAAATAATCTAAACAAACATAATTCTTTTGTTATTTGGTTTACAGGACTATCTGGTTCTGGAAAGTCTACTATTTGTAATAGTTTAGAGGAGCTATTAAACACTAAAAAAATAAATACTTTT
>JABHBC010000054.1 GCA_018674025.1 Flavobacteriaceae bacterium | reverse complement strand
TTTTCTCTCGAAAAGAGTGTGCAAATCTACAATTATATATTTGAATAGCAAATAGAACTATAAAATTATTTTTTTGGGATACAGACTAAATAGATATATGTAAATAATTTAATGTGCTTCTAACCAGTTGAGACCATAATCTATATCTACTATTAATGGGATATTTAATTTAAAAGCATTTTCCATTTCCTCTCTAATAACTGAAATAGTTTGACTTATTTCTGGCTTATAGACATCAAATACTAATTCATCATGAACTTGTAATAACATTTTACTTGACAATTTTTCTTTTGATAATCTATTATGAATATTGATCATTGCTATTTTGATAATATCTGCTGCGGTACCTTGTATCGGGGCATTTACTGCGTTTCTTTCAGCTCCACTTCTAACCAATCCATTATTTGAATTAATATCCTTAAGGTATCTTTTTCTCCCAATTAATGTTTTAACATACCCATTATTTCTTGCGAAAGCAATCTGATCACTAATGAATTTTTTTAAATTTGGATATTTTTCATAATAGGTTTCGATAAGCTCTTTTGATTCAGATCTAGATAAATCCGTTTGATTACTTAATCCAAATGCAGAAACACCATATATAATACCAAAATTAACTGTTTTAGCATTTGATCTTTGTGTTTTAGTCACTTCAGTTACTGGAATATCAAACACTGTTGATGCAGTAGAACTATGAATATCTTCATTATTATTAAATGCTTTAATCATATTCTTTTCCTCACTCATAGATGCTATTATTCGTAATTCTATCTGTGAATAATCAGCAGCCAGTAAAAAGTGATTTTCATCTTTAGGAATAAAAGCTTTTCTAATTTCTCTACCCCTTTCGGTTCTAATAGGTATATTTTGTAAGTTGGGATTTATACTACTTAATCTACCAGTCGATGCTACTGTTTGTAGATATTCAGTGTGAACTCTATTTGTAGAATTTAATACTTGATTAGGTAAAGAATCAACATATGTACTCATCAATTTTGACAAGCTTCTGAATTGAATAATATTTTTGACAAAATCATGCTCTAAAGATAGCTCTTTCAGAATATCCTCAGAGGTTGAAAATTGACCAGTTTTAGTTTTTTTAGGATTTTTAACTAACTCCATTTTTTCAAATAAAACTTCTCCTAATTGTTTAGGGGAGGAAATGTTGAAATTTTCTCCAGCTTCAGTGTAAATTAATTGTTCTAAAATTGAAATATCGTCAATTAAATCCTTTTTTAACGATTCAAGGAATTTAATATCTAAATTGATTCCTTGAACTTCCATATCAGCTAAAACTTTTAAAAGTGGAGTTTCAATTTTATCAAATAAGCTTAATAGCTTAGTATTGATTAGTTCAGTTTTAAAATGACTTTTTAATTGAAGGTTTACATCTGCCTGTTCGCATATATAATCTTTTACTTGACTTGCCTCTAAATCGGAAATTAATTTTTGATTTCTCCCCTTACCTGTTATCAATTGTAAATCAATTAATGTGTAATTTAGGTATGTTTCAGACAGTAGATTAATAGAGTGGTTAGTATCAGGATTAATAATGTAATGAGCTAATTTAGTATCAAATATTTGACCCTTAACTTTTATGTTGTATTGACTAAGAAGTTTAATGTCATTTTTAATATCATCACTAATTTTTTCAATATTTTCATTTTCAAAAAATGACTTTACCTCATTAATTTCAAAGTCATTCGAAAAGGATAAGTAGTATGCTTTTCCTTTTTCCCAACATATCGAAATTCCTACTATTTCATCTGACAAATAATTTATTTTATTTGATAAAAGTTTGTAGCTAACAGATGTATTAATATTAAGTTTTTTTAATAACAGTTTTAAGCCAAAACTTGAATCAATTGTTTGGTAATAGTTTGATGAATTAGATAGATTATTTCTTTTAAATATTTTTTGTTTTTCAATTGTATTTGTTTCATCGAATAAAGAAAACTGACCTGATCCAGCATTTTCTACTGGTGTTTGTTTAGTTGATTCTGATTTTATTTTAAACCCTTCTTTTTCGTTATCATTATTAATCTTAAAAATTTTGTCAACACTTTCTATTAATCTTCTAAATTCTAATTCCCTGAAAACATCTTTAATTTCTGATGAATTTGTTACCTTAAATTTAAATTCGTCGGGGCTGAAATCAACAGGCACATCGAGGATTATTGTTGCAAGTTTTTTGGAGAGTAATCCTAATTCTTTATTTGATTCTATTTTCTCTTTTAATTTACCTTTTAATTTATCAGTGTTAGCTAATAATTTCTCCATACTACCATATTCCGCAATAAATTTCTTAGCAGTTTTATCACCAACTCCAGGCAGTCCAGGAATATTATCAGCCGAATCTCCTTTCATACCTAAAAAATCGATTACTTGAATTGGATCAGAAACCTCAAACTTATTTTTCACTTCATCTACACCCCAAACTTCATAGCCACCACCAAACATCGGTTTATACATAAAAATGTTTTCAGTAACTAGTTGTGCAAAATCTTTGTCAGGGGTAACCATAAATGTCTGGTAACCTTCTATTTCTGCTTTTTTGGATAAAGTTCCAATTATATCATCTGCTTCGTATCCTTTTTTTACAACAACTGGAATGTTTAATGCTTTTAGTATTTGCTCAATAAAAGGCACTGCAATTTTAATTGCCTCCGGAGTTTCATCTCTATTTGCTTTATACTCTGAAAATATTTCAACTCTGTCTTGACTACCCCCTTTATCAAAACAAACTGCTAAATAATCTGGATTTTCTCTTTTAATTACATCAAATAGGGAATTAGTAAACCCTAAAATTGCAGAGGTGTCAAGTCCTTTTGAATTAATTCTCGGGTTTTTTATAAAAGCATAATAGCCTCTAAATATTAGAGCATATGCATCTATTAAAAATAATCTTTTTTTATTCATTAAATTATACTAATCATAAAAAATTAGCCACTGTAATAATTGGACTTAAATGTTTTGTTAAGATTGTTTTCGTACTTAGTCATACTAAACCCGTCATGAATTGAATAACTCCCGGTCTCTCCACTTTTATTAATAGCAATATAACCTACTTGAAAATCTTTATAATTACTATTCTTTTTTGAAACGATTCTTCTAATAGCTTCTTCACAAGCCTTTTGCGGACTAAAACCATTTCTCATTAATTCAACTATTAAAAAACTCCCAACTGTTTTAACAACTTCTTCTCCTAAACCTGTGGCAACAGCTCCCCCGACTTCATTGTCAATAAATAGTCCAGACCCAATTATTGGAGAATCTCCAACTCTACCAGACATTTTGTAAGCTAA
>JABHBC010000053.1 GCA_018674025.1 Flavobacteriaceae bacterium | reverse complement strand
CTGACAATTGTATTTTAAGAAGTGCAGTTAGAGATTTAGGTGTAAAACATCTTATTTCTAGTAAAATTGAACATCATGCAGTAACTCACACTCTTGATCAGCTTGCAATTGATTATCCTATAAAAATATCTTATGTTAAATTGGATAAGTTGGGTAATGTTGATTATGATGATTTAGAATTGATTTTAAAGTCCTCAAATTCAAAGACTTTAGTTAGTTTAATGCATATAAATAATGAACTTGGTAATATTCTAGATATTAATTTAGTTTCCAATTTATGTGTTAAATATGAATCTTTATTTCATAGTGATACAGTTCAGTCTGTAGGACACTACAATTTGGATTTGTCGTCCTTAAATATAGATTTTTTGGTAGCAAGTGCTCATAAATTTCATGGGCCCAAAGGAATTGGTTTTGCTTACATAAATAAAAAAAATCCTATAAAACCACTTATTTTTGGTGGATCTCAAGAAAAAGGTTGTCGTGCAGGTACTGAAAGTGTTCACAATATTGTAGGTATGTCTGAGGCACTAGACATTTCTATTGATAATATTGAATCTGAGACAAAACATATCAAAAATCTTAAGTCTTATTTTATAGATCAACTAAATGATAATATTAAAGACATTAAGTTTAATGGCGCAAGTTCCGATTTAGACCATTCAACTTATACATTGGTAAATGTTAGATTTCCTATTCTTAAAGATGAATCAGCTTTATTTTTATTTCAACTTGACATGAAAGGTATAGCTTGCTCTAAAGGTAGTGCTTGTCAAAGCGGTGCTGACTCAGGTTCACATGTCTTAAATAATATTTTAAGTGATGAAGAAAATAAATATGTGTCTTTGAGATTTTCATTTAGTATATACAACACTCTTGAAGAAGTCGATTATGTTATTTCGCAGTTAAAAGAACTTTTAGTAAATAATTAAAGTTTCATATCAATTGTTAAGTTTAGAAGTCGTGGAGTAAGGTAATTTGGTATTGAATATTGTCTTTTTGAATATACATCTCTAACCCAAGTATTAGTAATTGAATTTTGGATATCAAACATATTAAATATCTCCAAACCAATACTTAGATCACTAAAGTTCTTTTTCCAACCTTTTTTATAGTTTTTTTCTCCATTAACTATTACATATGATATTCCAAGATCAACTCTTTTGTAGTCAGGCAATCTATTTTGATAGTCGTATGAATTAGCATAGCTTGGAGCTCCTCCAGGAACTCCTGTATTGTAGACTAAATTTAAATACATTTTTAAGTCTGGAATATTTGGAATATAATCTTGAAAAAGTATACCAAATTTTAATCTTTGGTCTGATGGCCTTGGAATATATCCTTGATTGTCTATATTTTCTTTTGTGTTTAAATATCCAAAACTAAACCATGACTCTGTACCTTTGATAAACTCTCCATTTAATCTTAAATCTAATCCGTAGGCGTATGCCTTTGCATTATTGTTAGCTAAATAACGAATTCTAACGTTATCTACAGTGTATGCATTTACATTAGTCATATCCTTATAATAAATCTCTGAAGTTAGCTTAAAGGGCCTATTCCACAGACTATAGCTATATTCATTTGAAGCTACTAAGTGAATTGATTTTTGAGCTTTAATACCATAGTTTATTTCTCCACTATAATCTCTTAATTCACGATAAAAAGGAGGTTGATGATAAACACCTCCACTTAATTTAAAAATCATATCTTTTTTCCAGTCAGGTTTTATTCCTATTTGAAATCTAGGGCTAAACACAAAATTCATTTTTTGATTATCAATTGACCAACCATGTAATCTCACACCAGCATTTGAATATATTTCTGTAGCGCCTATATTAGAATTTTTGCTCCATTGAACATAAGATTGTATTCGATTAGTTTTTGTGTTATTAGTTTTTCTAATATTCTGATAAGGAACAATAGGACCTTCGTTAGCTGTGTAGGGCTGATCTCCCAAAGATTCAAAAAATGGTGGGTCTATAGAGAAACCAGTGGAGTCTATAACTTCCCATTCCACAATCCTATCTTTAATATCTTCTTTGGTAAATTTTAAAGACCACTCTAAATTATTATCATTTTTTTTGTAATTTCCTTTATGCTCAATATTATATATTATTGCATTTAAATTATTTCTACCATGATTTAATTGACTTCCGATTCCTTCAGAAAACTCTACATCACCTAAATCTTCATCTCCAATATTATTATTAACTTCTCCTAATCTATACTGCGCAAGTATATCAAAATATTCTTTTTCACTAGTTTGAAAAGCAGATGTTATTAATGATAGCTCTGTATTGACAGAAGCTTTAAAATTTAATTTTGCAGCCCCAAAAACTGTTTGATATTTGTCTTTTTCTTGTCCTTGATAATAGACAATTAAAGCAGTCGGGTCATCTAATGTTCCAAAGTTTGTTTGTCTACTTTGTGGTTTGTAATTGTAATTATTAACTGACATATATGATAAGAAATTTAAACTAAATTTCTCATTAATATTTGCAGTTAAAAAATTTTGAATATCAATAAATTTAGGATTATAATTTGTTATTGTCTCTCTTGAATTGACTAACATGCTATTATCTCTATATCTGACACCTAGTATATTTGAAACCTTAGCATTTTTAGAAATGTTATTCAATGTAATATTACCACCGAGTAAGTTAATATTCCCCGCAAGATTATTTCCATTTGGATTTTTATATTCAATATCTAAAACAGAAGAAAGTTTATCCCCATATTTTGATTGAAAACCACCTGCAGAAAATTTTATATTCTTTATTAGGTTTGAATTAATAAAACTTAGCCCTTCTTGCTGTCCTGATCTTACTAAAAAAGGCCTGTATATTTCAATTCCATTTACATAAACCAAGTTTTCATCAAAATTACCACCCCTAACTGAATATTGAGTACTTAGTTCATTAGAAATATTAACACCTGGTAATGTTTTTAATAAATTTTCTATACCAGGTTGAGCACCTTTAATTGTACGGATAATTTGTGGATCTATTGAAAGTATACTTTTTAATTCTGTCCTTTTATTTGAGTTTAAAACTATTTCCTCAATTTGTTCAATATTTATGTCCATAACTGGATAAAATTCATAAACTTCATTTGTTTTTAGATTAATTGGAAATGATATACTTTTAAAGTTGACATGAGAAAATGTTATGTTAACATTAGTTAAAGATTTAATTTCAATTGAATAAAATCCAGACACAAAATTGGATAATCCTTTAATAGATATGCCTCCTCCAAACATCAAAAATGAAATTGTATATTTTAATTCTGATTTAAATAATTTAAGTGTTTCCTTGCAAAGTGAATACACTTTTAAGCAAAATAAATATCCAGATAATAATTTTGAAGTATACATTCCAACTACAGAGACTTATGAATATATAGATTTAAGT
>JABHBC010000052.1 GCA_018674025.1 Flavobacteriaceae bacterium | reverse complement strand
TATGCCTTTGAAATTATTTATTAGTGTGTAGTATAAAACTGCATAATTAGCTGCTCCTACAGAATTGGAGTCTGTTGCCATATCCCAGTTTTGTATATTCAGTATTACGTCCGATAATTTTGGGTACTTTAATGGATCTATTTCCCAAAGAACATTAATGTCAAGAAAATTATAATTTAAAGGCTTAGGAAGTTTATTATCATATTTGATTTGCTTAAATATGTCGTAATCTATAGTGTCAAATGAATTTATTAGATTTCTAATTCTAGTGCTTCTGTTATTATCATACATCTCGTAATTCATTGTCTTGGAATAATTTCTTTCTTTTGGATTTTCAGAATTTCCGGTGGATTTAAAAGGAGAATGATTTGCATTGTATATAAATCCAGATTTCGGATTAATAACTTGAGGAAGATCTTTTATGTCGTAGTATTTATTCCATAAGTTTTCTCCTTTACTTCCATCTACTATTTTAGTCCAGTCGTTTTGTTCATTTCTAATTGGAATTATTCCATTTGATATATAAAAGATAGTATCATTTTTATCTGCATAACCAATATTATATCCAGGGATTGACTTCATGTTTAATATTTCGTAAAACTCATTAAATGATGTTGCTTTATTCATTCTCCACCATTGCTCTAATGCTTTAATATTATATAAACTAGGTGTTCTAACCGAGTAGTATCCGGATTTGTTTTTTAAAGTTGGACCAAAAATACTTTTGTAATAAGTTTTTTTGATGCCTATATTTATTCCGAATATTCTGTATTTTAATTTCGCTTTATATTTTTCTAGTTTGTGCTCTTTATTATCAACTAAATATATATTCTTTTTTGAGTTATGCATTTTTAACTTAAACAAATCTGCCTTATCAGGGTAATTAACTGTATGTGTCCATGCTAAATGTTCGTTAACACCCGTTAAAATACAAGGCGCTCCAGCAAATGTGGCTCCAAGAATATTTGTACCTTCTTCACTATTTAAATGAACCTCATACCATGAGTTTGGCCCATCTAATGGTTGATGAGTATTTATAGCAAGGTATGTTTCTCCATTTTTTGTCTTATTGTTATTAAAGGCAAAAGTGTTAGAACCTTGAATATCATCGTTTATCCCAAGGTTGGATAAATCAACAGTATTATTAGAAATTATTTTACTTACCAATTGATCAGCACCATTAGAAATGAATAGTTGTAAAAAGGAGTAATTCAACATCTTTTTTGGTGTAATTGGGAATAAATTTTTAACTAAGACCTCTTCTGGGTGTAATTCGGCATACCTGTTAATCCCCTGACTATATGCTTCAAGAATTTTTATAAAATCATCAGATAAAGTACTAAATAGTTCATCTACTGTTTTGTTAGATTCTATAAACTGATTTAAAAAATCTACTATTATTCCGTCATTAGCTAAATAGTTGCTTAGTAATTGATTCCCGGCTAAATAGGCTTTTTGAATAGTCATAAAATCATCTTCGCTATGAACCCATGCTAGCCCATAAGCAGTATCTGCATCTGTCTTACCATAAATGTGTGGAACCCCAAAGGCATCTCTAACTATTTCGATATCAACAGGCTTTATTTGACCATAAGATAAAGACATGGTAAAAAACAAGATTATAATTTTATACATAATTTTTTTTTGGTAATTTTTTTTCTATAAAACTCATATTTGAATCCATGATTTCTGTTAAAATATTCTCTAATAGTATTTTGTAGTTTTTTAGGATATCATCATTAATTATCGATTTATTATCAAACCTTGTACCAAAGTTGAACTTTAGTAATCCAGATTTTAAATTTTTAAAAGATATTATGCCAACTTCTGTTGGTAAATTTTGATTATTAGTCATATTGTAAGCATATGCATAAAATAGTAGTTGAAACCAATTTTTAATCTTATCGTAATCCATTTCTAGATTTTCCCAATTTGAAAGATTTAATTCTTTTTTCTCTATTTTTTTTCCCGTCTTATAATCAATGATTCTTAGTTTTCCGTTAAAATTATCAATTCTATCAATTTGCCCCTTTAGATTAATTTCATCTTTAAACTTTTCGCTTTGAAATTTTACGTTAAAATCTTCCTCTATTCCAATAATTTGAATTCTATCCCCACTACTTATAGATTCAATTTCAATTTTTATAAAATCAGAAATATATTTTATGGCCACTTCTAATATAATCAAGTTTTTTCCGCTTTTGAATTGACCATTATTATAAATTATTTTGAATTGGTTTTTTACTATTTTATCTAATTTCTTTAATTGAGCCTTTAAATACTCAACTGTTATAAATTTATTTATTAAAGGCTTGTATATCTCTTTTAAAGATTCATGAATTACAGTCCCCAGAGTGTTGGATTCAATAGTTTCTTCAACTCTCAATTCATCAGGTATTTTTAATATTTTTTTGTAGTAAAAAGTTAATGGTTCTCTAATATATGATAGAATAGATGAAACAGAGAATCCCTTTTTTGCTAAGTTTTTTAAATCATTTATTATTTCATCTGTTTTAGAGATTTCAATTAAATTTTCCTCATTTTTAGGAGTGTATGAATTGATAATTATTTGATTAATTTTATGTATACCCTCAAACTCTATTTGCCTTATAAATCTACTTTTCTCACCCCCTTTTAGCGCATCTACTTCAGTATTATAAATTAAATGAACATTCTTAGCTCTTTGAATGAGTCTATAAAAGTGATAAGAGTAAATGGCGTCTTGTTCTTTGTATGTTGGAATATTATTATCAATTTTTACATCAAATGGAATAAATGAATTTTCAGTATTTCCTGAGGGAAGAACTCCTTCATTTACAGAGCTTATTATGACTGTTTCAAAATCTAAAACTCTAGATTCTAAAAGTCCCATTATTTGAATCTTTGAAAAAGACTCACTATTAAATTTTAATCTCTCATTTCTTACTATGTCTTGGAATAAATCAAATAAAATAGCAATGGAATTTATAAACTTAAATTTTTTCTTAAGAACAAATAATTCATTAAAAATCTCATTAAATCTATAAAGGTGTTCAACTGTCAAGATTCCACCATCTTTAATTAAGAGACTATTTCTAATTTGTGTTATTAATTCTTTGGAATTTGATATTGCGATATCAACATTGTCAGACCAACTTTTAAATAATAGTTTTATTAACCCTTTGTTAACTTTTGTGTTGTTGATCAAAAATTCTAACTTAATATTTACAATATTTCCATTATTTATTTTTTCAATAATTAGATCTGAATAATTTACTTCCTCTAAATTAAAGAGTGGTTTTATTAATTCGTGGGATCATATCGACATTACATCTTTGTAATAATAAGTAGTTTTTGCTTTTGTATGTAGCCTAAATAGTTTATAAAATAGAGAGCTAACTGAACTAGAAAAAAGTGGAAATCCCATTGTTATGTTAACCCCTTCAATTCCTTTAGGTAATGAACTTAACATTGGAATTAATAAGGATTCATCACCAAGAACTATAGCTGTTTTCCCTTGTTTTCCGATATTTTTTTTTATGATTTCACCAATATATTTTACCTGACCAATATTTTTTGATACACCTATTACATTAATATTTTTTTTGGAAGAATAGTTATCATTAATCCAATTTATTTCCTTGTTTTTATAGTAAGGCCAATTG
>JABHBC010000051.1 GCA_018674025.1 Flavobacteriaceae bacterium | reverse complement strand
ATTCGTAGTATCCTTTTGAGTCTGATACAGCTACTAAACCAATATCGTCATCATAGATATTTACATTACTAATTGTTATATTGGAGCCTTCTTCAGTAATGGTTCCAAAAACTTTGTTACTTGCATTGGAATTTATTGAGAGCAAGCTTACAAAAATAAATATTCTAAAAACCTTTAATTTCATCGTCTATTGGAATTATCCATTTTTTATTTTTAAAAGATTCTTTCTTTTTATAGAGATCTACTTCAGAATTTATAAACCGTTTGTTAGTTCTTCCGTTTAATGACACATAACTTTCTGCATAAACTTCAACTCCACCATAACCTTTAGATGTATAATAATCTCCTAAATAGTGGGCATATTCTAAAATAAAGTCTGGCTGAAAACTCATTTGCTTTTCTTGAAATGAAGTTAAAAATTCTTCATTATTTACATAAAAGTAAGATTCGTTATTTTTACTTTTTATTTTAAAAGTTGTGTAACCTATTTTCTCAACCAACATAACTCTCCAAGAAAATCTGTAACCTTCCTCACTCCAAAATAATTCACTAGGATATAATAGATATCTAAAGGGTAAAAATAGTTGAATTACAAAAAATATAGAAATTATCGATAATACAATTCTTCTGTTTTTTATTGTTATTTTTTCATCTTTTATATTTTCTTCAATTTTGAAGTATTTTTTAATTGGTTCAACAATTTTTTTTATGTATTTGATTATTTTTAGATGAACATTATAATCGAAAAATATAAGAGAGCCAACTATCATAATGTATGGAAACATTCCAATAGGAAACAAAACTCCCGTAAATAGATGAAAAAATATTACGAGAACAAATCCGATTATTCTAGTCTTTTTGTATAACAATAAAAATGGGATAGATAAATCATATAACATACCACCCCAGCTCATGAAATAATGAACCCATTCTTGTTGCATAAATGTTTCACCAATTAAAGGAAGGTCATATTTAGATGGCAACCATAATTTTAAAGGCATGGCATTTAATAGCCAATCTGTATTAATTTTCGCTAAACCAGAGTAAAAATATACAATTGAAAGTAATAGTTTAATGCAATCAATTGACCATTTGGGGATTTCTTTGTAGCTTCTTTTTTTAAAATTATTATCTATTGAAAAGTATGCATTAGCAGGTAAAAAAATCATTAAAAAACTTAGAATACTTATAAAGTAATAATGATTTAGATATGTTGTTTTATCTATTAATTCTATGTAAGTAAATGACAGAAAAAACAAAATCATGGAAAATCTATATTTATAACCAATTGTTATAAAAATTGAGCTAATTATACAGAGCACAAATAATAAATAAGTGTAATCTCCCAATTCTCTAACCCATTCAAACCCATAATATTTAAAATGAAATTTAGGCTCTATGTAAAGTGTGTTGATCCATCCTTTATTCCAAAACCTTATCATACTATATAACATCATCAAACCAAACCCAATTCTAAAAACAGCTAATGGGCTAGCATTGGTGTATGAATTTATATAATTTTTAATTTTCGAATTCATGTTAAAAAAAAAGACTCTCTAATATAGTTAGAGAATCTTAAACTAAATTTATTTTTTTAAATATAATCTAATCACCATCTGCATCAACATAGTCAGTTGGGATTTGTAAAACAGAGAGCATATCTGTTTTTAACAAAATAGTTCCTTGTTGAATTGCATCATATGTTTCAAGAACTTTAATATTATTTGTTAAAATTTGATTATAAAAATTCTCATCAAGACCATTTATTAAATTTTCAGCAATATTAAACTGATCTAAAATATCTGTAGATAATTCAGAATACTCTTCCGTTGAAACTTCAGAAATATATTGTCTCAAACTAACTCCTCCATTTCCGTTATAAAAATTTTTAATTGCTTGAAAACCTTCTAAAGCTAATGCTTTAGAGATATTTTGATTATAAAAAGCTTCAACTTTTTCTGGTAAAGCTCCTCCTGAAAATACTCCAGCTGGTATACCAAATTTATTTGCTCTAAATCCTTTTTCGTAATAATAGATAAAATCATTAGTCATTTTATTCACACTAGAAGTGGCGGTATTTCTAACTGAGCCTATAAAGGGATTTCTGTAATTTTGCCAATCTTCTACAATAGGGTAGGTGTTTTGGAGCATCTGATTAATAACATTAGATAGATAAATTAAATATTGAGGTTCATTATTAAATTTTGAAAGAATAAGTTCATCACTATTTTCAATCCCATATAATAAGTAATCAAGTGCAGGAAAACCTTGTGCTGCATAATTATTACTATTATTAAAATCAGTATTCCCATTTTGAATATTCAACTCAATTCTTGAAACTGTGGTTGGATAAATATTCATTTTGGATTTGTAATATGTTTCTTCTGCAAGTCCAATGTCAAACATTTCTACATATTGCCACGATAAATAAGCATTTATAAAGCTGTTTCGTAGATTTTCAAGATTTTGTTGATTTCTAGAACTAGCAAATGTATTACCAGATTCTTCTAATAATACAAGGTTGTTTGTTAAAGTTGTGTAAGATGGAATGATAAAGTTATCAGCCCAATTTGTTAGCATTTCAGATTTTTGTTCCCATACTTCACTGGAGTTATCATCACTGTCAGAATTACAGGAAAAAATTAGTAAGTTTAAAATGAGTGTAAATGAGAATATTTTTTTAATCATAGCTTGCAAATATAAAGAACTCAGTAACTAATTATCGTTACTGAGTTCTAAAAAAAAGTTAAAATTAGTCAATCATTAAAGTGTTTCCGTAAGCAGCTTTAATAACATCAATCATACCGCTGCCATTTGCTATGATATCATTTTGATTGACATTATGAAAATCAGCTAAAGACGTGTCTAAAAAACTTTCAACATCCGCTTTAGACATGTATGGCTCATCATTACCATTATTAGTAAATTGAAGACTTAAAATAAAACCATATGCTTCAGAAAGTGAGTGGTGAGCTTTAGCAATATTGCCAGCCTCAACTTTAGAAATGTAATCATTTAAGTAGTGTATAGCATAGTATCCAATTACTTTAGATAATTCTATTTGAATAATATCAGCTTGAGCTTCTCTAAGATCGTAATCTCTATTTACAATTGCAGTTCTTCCCATAATAAATGCATCGTATACTGTTTGACCAATACCTGGCTCGTAACCACCTTCAGCATTTACTTTTTTAAAATATTTCATAAGTAGGTTTCCAGAACCTGCTGGAGCACTTCCTACAGTTGCACCTACGTCATCTAAATCACCTTCTTGACCGTATAAATATCCAAATCCTTCATCCCATTTGTGTTCCATATCAGTATAAGGTTTACCATCTGATAATACGCCACTATCATTGTCATCAATTCTTGTTCCAGAATCTAATTGATTTGGATGAATATAATTGTTAACGATTTGATCTAATGTAAACGCGCCAATTAGTCCTTTGAAGAATAGCTGATCTAATTCTTGACCTACTGCATTAATTTGGTATGTAGAAGCTCCATCAGGAGAAGTAATTGAACCAGGCATTCCTGGGGCTGCATCCATATTCCAGTTTGGTGCTACGTTTGAAGCAAAATCTGTAATATACTGGTTGAATCTTTCCTTGGTAGTAGCACTTCCTGCTAAAGTAGATGAAGCTGTTTTGCTACCGATAATTTTTGATGTTCCATTTAATAAATCATTAGCAAAACCTGCTGAAGAACCTTCAGATCCGTTAAACATTAAGTCTAATCCAGATGCTGTAGATTCAGAAGAGTTTAAAGCTGCATATAATTCATCTGCTTGTTCTAGTCTAGTTGTTTGTCCTGAATAACTAACCGTAGATTCTCCATTTCTTTCAAAAGAATATGTTTCTGGGGCTTGAATAGTTGGTATAACCGGTTGATCATTGTCATCATTATCACATGAAGTGAATGAAATTAAAATCAAAGGGATTAAAATTATGTAATTTTTCATTATTTTTTAATTATAAAGCAAATATATTACAGGATATTAATTTTGCAAAATTTATTTAGACTAATTTTAAATAATATTTTTATTGAATCTAAATAAAACAATTTTTTTAGAAGTAATTATTGAAATATAATTTATTAAAATTTAATTATTTTTAAGATTAAATACTATTTAAATATGTTAATAGCTTAATTATATCTTTTTCTTTTTTTAGTGAAATTGAAGTAGATTTTATAAAGGTATTTAATTTAGATATATCCTCATTACTGAGCCCTAAAGTTTTATAAATTTCTTTTTTCTTTAATTTAATTTTACTTAGGACCTTTTTGTTCATTAAATAATAACTTTCAGTTTTAACATATTTATCAAAGGGTCTATTAACCATAGGATCCTTTGAAGCTTTTATTAATTTAACTTCAAAGCCTTTCATGAATTTAATATTATCATCAGTATAAAATACTTCAAATAATCTATTGGATTTGTTATATAAAATATTCTTAAATGTTCTGTTATTAATCTCAACTTTATCTACACCCTTAAATGAAAATGATAGTACATCTTCGGATTCAGTTATTTTGGCATCAAAAGTCATTTTATTTAGATTAAGATTAACCCTTCTTACTAGAAATTTATCTTTTAAGATTTTGTGTACTATTGCGTTTTGTTCCCAATTGTCGAATAAGTATGTTGTACCCTCTACTGGTGTTACTCTATTATAAAATACTCCTGAAAACCCGTTGGTATCAAATCCACTCCACACATTCGAATCATTATCTTGCCCTAAAGCTGCAAGTGAAATAAATAAAAATAATAGCTTTAATTTTTTCATTTTTTTTAACTAAAAAATTGTTTTGCAAATTTAAACAAATTGATAAGTTTTTAATTCTTATTTATGATTAAATACTTTTATATTTGTACTTCTTTTTATTTAATGGCCTCGTAGCATAACTGAATAGTGCACTTGATTACGGCTCAAGAGGTTGAAGGTTTGAATCCTTCCGAGGTCACGAAGGGAATTACAGAAATGTAGTTCCCTTTTTTATTTATTGTATACATTATTGTATACATTATGTCACTCATTTAGCTCATTTATTATGTTGAATAAAGGTTGTTCTAGTAGCTGATTTCCTACATCTATTTCTTT
>JABHBC010000050.1 GCA_018674025.1 Flavobacteriaceae bacterium | reverse complement strand
ATTATTGATTTATTGTAAATATTTTTTAGATAAGAATATTTACAGGTGGTCCCCTAGAAAAACTAATTAAAAAATATTGTGAAGAATAAATTAAATTTCTATTAATAGTAATTACAGAAAAAGATTGATTATCAATAAAGACAAAATGACTTTGATCAAGTTCTATGTCTTGAAAATTTCTAATAAATTCACAACTTACACATACCGACTCTTTTTCATGAAAATGGACTTTGCCTTCGACGCATACTTGATGATGGTTATCATCAAAGAAGTGTTCTAAACTTATCAAACTTGGTAAGTTTAGCAAAAAAACAAATAATAAGCTTATAATACTTTTTAGCATGAATTTATAAAAATATAAAAATAAAGAAAGTTTGCTATAAAAAAGCCTTATATATTTTTAATTTGATTGTATTGAAAAATATGAAATCCGCTCTTATAGTTTTTGCTATTATTAAGCATTGATTTAGCCACATCTTCTGCTTTAATAGCTTTGGAATCAGAGGGTATGATAAAGTCCAAAAGTGGCATAACAAGCTGCAATATTTTTTCTCCCGGCCTAGATTCATTTCTTTTACCCAGTAACACAGACGGCCTAAAGACAGAGGTTGAATTCAAATTTAATTCAGCAATAGCTTCGTCAATTTCTCCTTTTAAACGAAGATAAAAATTAGAACTGTTGGAATTAGCGCCTAAAGATGATACATAAATGAGTTGTCTAACATTCTTTTGCTTACAAGCCTTTGCTATATTAAATATTATATCAAAATCAACACTCTTATATTTTTTTTTATCACCATTTACTTTAGACATGGTTGTTCCAATAGACACAAAAACTAATTCACTTCCACTTACAGAGTTTAAAATTGAACTAAAATCTTCAAAATCAATAACTATATTATTAATTTTATCGTGCTGTAGATGAAAGGGCTTTCGACCTACTAAATTAATTAAATGAATGTCAGAGTCTTTTAAAAGAAATTTCAATAAATAGCCTCCTATAAGTCCTGTAGCTCCAAATAATGTGACTTGCTTAAATTTCATTTCAAATTAATCTAGTAGTTATTTTTTTACAATGTTATATATTTAATTTATATATTTAGATATAATATTTAAAATTAATTTAATGGAAAATCTAGCAACTTTAGCCCAACTTGTAGTTTCTGTATCTGTTATTATAGTATGGGTATTCAGATATGACAATATAGTAGTAGAATTTAAACAATACGGAATTTCTGACTTGTTAAGAAACATTGTTGGCGCCTCTAAAATTTCATTAGCAACAATTTTATTGTTAGCAATTTGTTATGATGGATTACCTTTAGTTGAAGCTTCTCTTGGAATGGCATTTTTTATGCTTTGTGCTCAAATAGCTCATATAAAAGTAAAAAACCCATTGATTAAGTATGTACCATCGTTTATCTTTTTAGTTCTGTCGCTATTTATTGCTGCATTTAATTATGGAGTGATTTAAGGAATGAACATAACTTTAATTATTTCTCTTTTCTCGGGCATTTCATTTATAGTTTACGGAATTAGTTCTTTTAGATCAAAAAGAATGATCTCTGAATTTCAAAGGTGGGGTTATGGAAATCAACGTAAGTTGATTGGATGCTTTCAACTAATTGGCGGAGCTGGTTTAATATACGGTTCTCTTTTTGTTATAAATACATTTGATAGTAATAACTCGATAGTAAACAGCAATAATATTCTTGCTGGTAGTTCTTTAATACTAACAATTATGATGATTGGGGCTGTTTTTGTGAGAATTGATATAAAAGATAAGTTTATTAATATCTTGCCAGCAACTTTTTATGCTATACTAAACTTCATGATTTTTTACAATGTATTTATTAAATAACAAACATAATAGCTACATTTTTAGATAGAAACTATTTGTTAGTTCTACATACTCTTTTGTGTAGTTATGACGAGATTTTTCAATAATTAAATTAGTTTCTTCAGTTTCTTTTTTATTAAAAGAAAAAGTCAATAAACATCTTTTAATTTCAGAACTCTGATTTCCCTTTACTCTACAAATTCTATTTAAAAATAAACTATTTTGCTGCGCTAGGCTGACAAATGTACTTTCCTCTTTAAAGGGAATAATTGTAGAAAAAAATCCAGACTTAGATAATATTTGTGAAACTCCTTGAATTAATTCTTTAAAGGTTAAAAACTGGGTAAAGCGAGCTTGATTTCTAGAGATATTTGAGGTAATATAATCTTCTTTATAAAATGGTGGGTTTGACACAATCAAATCATATTTTACCCCTTGATTATTTGATTCATCTGCAAATTTCTGAAAAGATGCATTATGACAACATAGCCTGTCAGACCAGTCAGAATTCTCATAATTATCAACAGTTTGCTCAAATGCAGACTTATCAATTTCTACTCCGTCGATACTTATAGCGCTTGATCTTTGGGCTAGCATTAAGGAAATAATTCCCGTACCAGTACCAATATCTAATATTGTTTTAGGAAAATTCTCTAATGAACACCATGCACCTAATAAAACACCATCAGTTCCTACTTTCATAGCAGTTTTATCTTGACGGACTATAAAATTTTTAAATTGAAAAGGCTTGTTGCTAATAATTTGTAGTATTAGATTTTAAATATATGTGTTTTATAATTAACACTTAAATGATAACACCCTAGATTTATACTATCTTTAAAAAAAATAAAATAATTATGAATATATTTTCTAATCATCCAGCAGAAGTTTTAATCTTATTGTTTTTAATTGTAACTTTTTTACAATCGGGAATTGACAAACTTTTTGATTGGAAAGGTAATTTGTCATTCATTAAAAGTCATTTTAAAAATTCCCCCTTAAAAAACTCAGTACCCTTATTATTGGGGATTATATTAATTATGGAAATTTTAGCTAGTCTTTTAATGATTATTGGAGTTTATCAATTATATACCTCTGAATTAAAGGAAATGGCTATTTTGGGAATTATAATTTCAGCACTTAGTCTAATTTTTTTATTAGTAGGTCAACGTTTAGCAAAAGATTATGCAGGAGCAATGACATTAGCAGTATATTTTATAATAACAATAATTGGATTAATACTATTAACCAATTAAAATGAAGTAAAACGGCTATTCCAAATAGTTTGATTGAAATTTTTACCCACTAAAAAGAATAAATAAAAGAAAATAAATACAAATGATTTTACAGCAAACAAAAACAGCGTAAACACTTCTCCGTCTGTCATAGTTTGAAAAATAATTTTGCCCCCCGCAGTAAATAACGCGCTAATAATGATGGAAAAAATTAAAAGGTTATTTAAATTTTTAAAAGGCAAAACAAGTAGTTTTCTAAGTCTATTCATTTCATTTCCCCATTTATGAATTAAGTAATAATAACCATTGCCAATAGGAGCAAATAAAAGTGGGTCATCAGGACTTCGTAATTTAAAAAGTTTAGATGGAGCAATAATTTTATAGTTTTTTAAAGTTGTATTATGATCGTTTTCAATATCAGAAATAATATAATTAAGGTCGTCAGGATATTCCCCTTTAAAATAATTAGTATCTAAAAAGCGAAGTCTATAATCAACACAGATTTTTTCAATGGTCTTTTCGTGAAAAATTTTATTGGAATCCATTTTTTCAAAATTCAGACTATTAAAACTACTATCGTTTTTTGAGTTTAGAGTATCTTTAATCTTTGTAGATTTTAAATCACTCTCTGCCCAAATTTTTTTTAACACTTCACTTAGCTTATTTGCATCCGTATTTTTGGACCTTTCTTTTAGCAACTCTTGATGGATATTTAGTCTTTGCATAGAAAATTAAAAAGGCAAATTTAGAAAATAAATATTGTGCTAAGTGTTAAAAATAAAATAAAATTTTAAGTATATAAGTATTTAAGTAATGGTTCTCTATTTTTGTAAAATATTATTATGAAAAAATAATAAAACATGAGAAATCTAATTATAATTGGACATCCAAATACAGAATCTTTTTGCTATAATGGAATATTTAAAACTATAAATGAAGAATTGAGCAAGAACAATGAAGAAATAGAAATTATAGATCTATATCGTGATGACTTTACTAGACCTAGAACTAATTTAATTAAGAAATATCAAGATTTAGTAACATGGTCAGAAAGAATGTATTTTGTTTCTCCTGTATGGTGGTTTAGATTAACTCCAAGAATGGAAATATTTTTTGATGAAGTCTTTGAGCCTGGTTTTGCATACAAATTTGTTAATATCACAAAGCTATATGCATATCCAAAACCTTTCTTAAGCGATAAAATTGTTAGAACTTATGTAACACATGGAGCTCCTGCGCTTCCTGTAATGACTCTTTATTTAAATTCTGTAAAATTAAGATTAGTGATGGGGGTTTATTCTTTTGTTTTTGGATGGAGTTTATCTCTATTTACTAAAACAAAACAATTTTGGTCTGTGCCTTTTGTTTCAGATAAAAAACGAGAAAAATACTTGAAAACAGTTAGAAAGGATATCAAAAAAGATATTAAAAGATCTTAAATCATTTTAAAAAATTAAAAAGCCCTTTTATAAGTTAAAAGAGCTTTTGTAATTATTGGCTTAATTTGTGTATAGATTATCTATAGACATTACTTCAGGTGAACTCATCTCAGGTCTAAAAGTCATAGTGTACGTACTTCTGCCATACATTTCTAATGATTTTGCATAATTACTAATATCCTTATCATAGCTTCCTTCTCCATTTAGTTCATTATACTTATTGTAAACCTTTTCCCATTCAGTTGAATTATCAATTGCTAACCCTTCATAATTATCATGTCCAAACACAACCATTACAGAGTTTCCTCCACATCCAGATGCACAACCCCATACTTCCATAAAAATATCGGCTCCTGATTCCTTAACAGCTTTGGCAACATTATTTCTAAATCTCCAAAACTCATCAGACATACCTCCTTTGTATGTATATTCCATTACAGTTCTTAATGGTTTAGAGAATGGACTTACTACTACATGAGATGCGTTTTTATTTAAAGATTGCATTCTTCCGTCCATATTAGTCATGATATCTGAAACTTCAGCATTCCAAAGCTTCATAGCTTCTTTTGATGGATTAACATCAAAACCCTTCATTTCGTCTTCGTATCTAACTCTCATATAATTACCCATATTTGACCCTGTGTTTACTTGAAAAGTATAGAATCTAAGCTGTCCTTCTTTTGAGTTAAAAGTCTTTGTTTTTTTAGCAACTCCTTTTTCAAATTTTTCAGTTGCTCCTTTATCTACAGCAATAAATCTAGTGTTAATGTGTTGACTAAAAATAAATGTAGATGTAAATAATAAAATAAATAATACGTTGTTTTTCATTTTTAAAAATTTAATAGTTAAGTCATAAAACTAGTAAATAATAAAAATTATGCTTTGTAATTATTTTAACACTTGTTTAAAAAAAAATAAAAAAAGTTGAATTATTTATTAAATCTATGATACCATAGATTTGAACGATTTATTGGCAACATCTGAGTCAATGAAAATGTAGATATTAAAATAATGAAGTTAAACTAGATGTGAATTTAAATTAATTTGACAATTCAAAACCCCCGAAATTGGACAGTTTTCTTTTGCCTCTTTTGCTAATTCATTAAATTTTTCATCTGTAATACCTGGCACTTTTGCATTAAGTTTTAATTCTATTGAGGTCACTTCACCATCTTCAAAACTTAATAATGCTTCAGTACTTAATTCTTCTGGATTAAAGTTCGCTTCATTCAAAACAAAGCTTAGTTTCATATTAAAACAACCTGCAAGCGAAGCTGCTAAAAGTTCTTCTGGATTAGTTCCTAATTGGCCATCATCATTTTTAAAGCGTGTCTTAAAACTGTACGGCATATTATTAAAAGCGCCACTTTGAGCAGTTAAAATTCCCGTACCGTCTAAACCATCTCCTGACCAAATTGCATTTATTTTTCTTTTCATTTTTATCTGTGTTAATTATTAAACTAAATTTATTAATCTATATCATAGATAAATAAACTAGCCTACAAATTACGTAACTAATAGTAGCTATCAATATTTTTTT
>JABHBC010000049.1 GCA_018674025.1 Flavobacteriaceae bacterium | reverse complement strand
TTTACTTAAACTATCTGAAGAAGATATGGTTTAGGATTTATATCTAAATATCTTTCTCCAAGTTTTGAGTTCACATTTGTAGAACTTAATTAGTGTTTCTTTTATAAAGTCAGAATAGTTTTTCATACACCCAATTTACAACATTTAGTTTTTACTTAAACTATCTATAATCTCTATTTGAAACAAAGGTTGCTCTTGTTGTAAGTCTTCTATGTTCTTTTGTTTAGATATTAAGTAGGGTAATACTGCTTTTATTAGTTGTATTCTTTGATTGTTTGTGAGTCTTCCTAAATCTAATTCATTAATAACTGTATTAGCTATTTTATGTAGATGTTCTTTTAAAAGTTCAGAAGATTTATTCTTTCCTCTTTTTGTTTGTTCTCCGTATGTGTTATTTTTTTCAAATGGCATAATATTATTATATTTGGGTTATGTGGTTTGAGAAACACGCTTTTCGTATGTATAGAAAATACTGGTGGTACATCCTTATTATTGTTGTTATTTATATATTCTACCGTTATATTATGTTATAATATTCAAACAATAAACAACCGACCTTTAGGTCGCTTTTAATATATTCTACTGCGCACCTCATCTAAAAAAGATATAACTCTTTTTATATGAAGACCCTCCATCAAAATCAAGGTAGAAAACCACATCACACGGTGTCTATTACAACTGACACGGGAAAAACTACCGTGCTTACCCACTCACACGCTCTATTCGAGTTTATAACGTCTAACCTTACTGGGAAACTAAAGGTATTTGTAGAGGATATCTTGGTTCTCTAAACGTATTAATGTATTATTATGTACCAAGTCTAAATACATATGTTTTTTATATAACAACATATTGACAATACTGTTGTAAATTCAATATGTTACTGTCTTGCAATATAGTCGGTATTTATAGTATAAGAAAGTCATAGTTTTTAACAAACCTTATGTCTTATTAACAAAAATCTTCTCTGTTGTTCTCTATTGTAAGAGTATTTCATACTCAAGATTATAAAAACTATAAACGTCAGTTTTAAAATAACAAAAGAATTTCTCATCTCTTTATTTTACATCCTTTAGTTCAGAGGAGTTGGAACAACTCTCGTTGGGAAAACTACTAAAAGTCGAAAAGAACACAAATGTCTGTCAATTGTCTGTCAATTTTACTAAATTTAGATTGTTCTTTGAGATACTTATTGTCAATTAATAATAGATGCTTTTAGGAGTCTTTAACAACTGGTTAGAGAAGTGAGAGTAAACAAAAAAAGGCTTACATCTCTGTAAACCTTTTTGCTCCCCCTATTATTCAAAGTTGCAGCACAAATCAATCATTTAGTGAATTAAATTCAAAGGATTTTACTTTCTTGTAGTCTAATAGTTATGTTGGACGAACACATATTAATTTCGAGAGTAGCTCAAGGTGATAAAGAGGCCTTGAGAGAAATCTATGAAATACACGCTAAAAAAGTGTATAACATGATATTTAATCGATTCAACGATCAGTATTTAGCTGATGATATGACCCAAGATGTATTTCTAACGGTCTACGACAAGTCTATAACTTTTCGAGGAGATTCTCAGGTTAGCACTTGGATTTATCGCATTGCATTTAATAAATGTTTAGATGAGTTGAGGCGGAGAAAAAAAACATTGAGATATAAATCTTCTTATCAGACATTGGAGCGCGAGTATGATAAAACATTGCCAGTTAGTCCGACTACTATTTTAACTGCAGTTGACAGGTTAAAGCAAAGCCAGAAGGAGGCCTTTACAATGGTTTATTTAGATAAAATTTCCCAAAAAGAAGCTTCTGAAATTTTAAATATGAACATTAAGGCATTTGAGTCTTTACTCTATCGAGCAAGAATTTCCCTTCAAAAAATTTTGTCTAAAACAAAGGATTCTTAAAAAAAAACGTCTAAAAGATATGAAGACAATTGAACAGAGTATTGAACTTTTGAGTCAGATAGAGACCAAAAGACCTCCCGCTGAATTATATGATAAGATTAGGCGAAGAGTTTTTTATTTTGAAAGACGATTTTTGATCCAATGGTTGATTATTATTATTCTGGGATTATTCATGACCATTGTAATAATCAAAGTGGTTGATTCTAATCAAACAGATCAGCTTCTTGAAACATATTTCAGCACAAACTATAATTTATATGGTTATGAATAGATTATTATTATACAGATGGAGCATTGCATTGTTGTTGATACTGAATTTCTTAACTCTTTTATTTGTTTTAGGGAAATTACCTAACAATGAGTTTCGCCATACTGTAGATAGTCCAAGAATTCTTCTTCGAAACCTGAACTTGCAAGATGAAATCTTATTAAAAGCAGAAAAACTCGGCAGGTTACATCACCAAAAAATACGTGAATTGAATAGACTCGAGCAAGATTTTATATTCAAATCGCTCATTGAAAATGAACAATTAGAGGAGTATAAATATCAAATTACTAATATCGAAAACCAGAAGATTGAGGTAACTCGAGATCATTTCGAAGAAATTGAGAATTTATTAGATGCCAGCCAAAAAGAAGCTTTTCTTTCAGTAAAAAAAGACTTGGTTAATGCATTGTTTGGTCCCAAGAGGCCACCGATTAGACACCCTAAAAATTTAAATAACTGATATGAAATACCTTTCAAAATTATTCTTTCTATTATTTTTAGTGTCGTGCAGTAATAATGAAGACCCCCAAGAACAAAATGATTTAGACTGTTCTGGGGATTATTCAACTGCTGGAATTTTAGTCGACATCAATGAAGAAATCTATAATGATGATGAGTCAGTGAACAAATACAGCAAATATTCATGGACTTCTGATGGTATCGATAGAGTTTTAAGTGGAAATGGGATTCCTAATCATGAAGTAGGAACATTTCCAAATGCTGATAATCCAAATACAATCACAGAACAAAACGTAAATAAACGATTTACCCTTTGTCCTGAAATAATAACAGAAAGTGGATTGGAAATTGTGGGTCCTGCCTTAGTGATCGCCTACGCACTAAATAGTGTAAAGTTTGATCCTGCGACAGCGGGGAGATGTAATGATGCTGGCGAATGTAGTTTAGCACAAGGTCAGGGTAATTGGAATATTGAAGCATTAGGTCATGACACTTTTGATTTTGGAGATGACATGAATCATGCACATGTTCAGCCTAATGGTGCTTATCATTATCACGGAATGCCAGAACTATTGGTAGATTTTCTTGGCGATAATCAAGGGATGACAATAGTCGGATGGGCATCAGATGGGTTCCCAGTATACGCAAGATATGGATATTCTGACGCTAATAATTCTAACAGCAGTATTAAGTCACTTACTCCGAGTTATAGGTTAAAATCTGAGCCTGATGCTAATCGACCTACAACTTTAACTGCATTAATTGGTGGGCCTGGTCAGGGAACTACCAATCCAAATACACCAATCCCAATGGGTGCTTTTACTCAAGATTATGAGTATGTTGAAGGACTTGGAGATTTGGATCAATGTAATGGACGGTTTGGCGTAACACCAGAATTCCCCTCAGGTATTTATTACTACGTTGTAACAGATGATTTCCCTTTTTTTACAAGATGTTTGAAAGGGAATGTTTAAAATAG
>JABHBC010000048.1 GCA_018674025.1 Flavobacteriaceae bacterium | reverse complement strand
TAGTTATTTTTTTGGAGGTAAGGGGCCTCTAAGATGAATAATTAACGCATTTAGAAAGTTTCTTAACATTTGGTCCCCACATTCTACATATTTTGGGTGATTTTCATTTCTAAAAAACGCATTAAGTTCACTTTTTGAAACTTTAAAATCTACAAGTGTAAATATTTTTATAATATCATTATCTCTTAGTTTGTGAGCTACCCTAAGTTTTTTAAAAATGTCATTATTAGTTAGTCCCATTTTCTATTTTTTTTTATTTAGCTCATTATTTCTTTTTAATTCTTCTTTAGAAATAACTTTTAAAAATGAAGGATGTTGTTCAATTGCATATTCAATTTTTTTAACAATATCCTCAGGAGTTTCATTTTCATAATCAATATCTAAGGGAGCTTTAATTTCCATTGATTGAAGAATGTTTTTCTTTTTGATCCTTAACCCTTTTTTATCAAATGATCTTCTAAATCCATCAATAACAATAGGGATTACGATAGGTTTATATTGTTTAATAATAAATGCCGTTCCTTTTCTAATGGGCTTAAAAGGAGTTGTAGTTCCTTGTGGAAAGGTAATTACCCAACCATCGTTTAATGCAGTACCAATTTTAGATATATCACTCATTTTAACTTGCCTTTTAACATCTTCCCCTTTACTTCTCCAAGTTCTCTCAATACTCACAGATCCGGCATATGCCATTATTTTTGGTAGCAAGCCTGATGTCATTGTTTCTTTTGCAGCAATAAAATACATATTAAGTTTAGGGTGCCATAAATATCCAACATTTTTTATAGAATCAACCCTTCCTTTTAGACTAGCATTAAATACGTGAAACATAGAAACTACATCTGCAAAATATGTTTGGTGATTAGAAATAAATAAGACATTTTTATCAGGTAAACTTTTTATTATTTCAGAGCCTTCAATTTTTAGTTCATTGAAACCTCTAAATCTGCGATGGGATAAAGTACCAAGAATACGAATTAACCATTTCTTTAAAAATAAAATATGTCCAAAAGGATTTCTCTTAAAAAGACCCACGTGTATCTAAATGATTGAAGTGCTAAGTTAATAAAAGTTATATAACATCGTTAATTAAATCTCTTATTTCAGAAAGCATCATTGCTGTAGCTCCCCACACATTATAGCCAGCTAATTTAAAGGCTGGCACTTCCACGTCATTTTGTATATTCAATTCATTTAATTTTGCAGGAATTGGTATTTGAGTTTGAGTAATTTTGCAATTAAGCAAAGATTCTAAGTCAATTGTAATAACTTCTTTAACTTCTTTATCATCTTTAACAAAAGAAGGTGGGTGATTTAAAATAACTAAAAAAGGATATACATTAAAATTACTTGGAGGGATATAAATTTCATGTAATTCTCTAATTAATTCATTTTTTTGTACCCTTACCCCAATTTCTTCATAAGTTTCTCTAATTGCTGTATCAAATAAAGTTTTATCATAATCTTCTACCCTACCACCAGGAAAACCAATTTGATTTGAATGAACTCCGTTATACGTGTTTCTTAAAATCAATATTAGCCTTACTTTATTATCATCTTCGTATAAAGCAGCTATTACAGCAGCTTTCTTTGAGTTTAAAAGCTTATTACTATTAAGTTTTATAAATTCTTTTCTAAAACTCGGTGCTAGTTTAATCTGAGATGTTTTTGAATTTAAATTACTTAACTTTAACTTTGGTATTATACGTTTTAAATCTTTAAAATTCATTTTTAATAAGTAATGAGATTACTATATATATTTTTAATTACTTCATTATTATCTTCCTGCGCTAAAAAAGATAAGGAAAATATAAATAAAACTAAAGTTACCAGTATTACTAAAGTAAAAAAAGAAACCTCAAAAGGTGAATCTAAATTTATTTTAACAGAAAAAAACTCTATGGATTTTTTCTTAGAGTATGATAAGTTACACAAAGAAAATGTTGTAGAGTTAGACACCGACATGGGAAAGATTGAAATAACTCTTTTTAATGAAACTAAGTTTCATAGATCTAATTTCTTGTATTTATCTAAACTAAATTATTTCAAAAGTACACAGTTCTATAGAGTTATTAATAACTTTATAATTCAAGCAGGTAATAGTGATAACAGGAAAATTTGGAAAAAAAGAAAGTCAATCGGAAAATATTTATTACCAGTTGATAACAACCATGGATTTAAACACTCTAGAGGAATGGTCAGTATGCCTAGTAGTATTATAAAAAACCCTCATAAACTAGCCTCACCTTACGAATTTTTTATCGTACAAAGTAAAACAGGAGCACACTTTTTAGATGGAGACTATACTATTTTTGGTAAAGTTACAAATGGTATGGATGTAGTAGATAAAATTGCTGGCGTAGATACTGATGATTTGGATTGGCCTATAAGTAATATTTTTATTAATAATGTAAAAGTATTAAGATGACCATCACACAATTAAATTATATAATTACGTTAGAAAAAACCAGGAATTTTACTAAGGCTGCGAATTTATGTAAGGTTTCTCAACCAACTTTAAGTATGCAAATACAAAAGCTTGAAGAAGAATTAAAGGTGAATATATTTGATAGAACAAAAAAACCAATTGAATTATCAGATGTTGGTATTAAAATAATTAATCAAGCAAAAAAAATATTAATTGAATTTAAAAAAATGGATGATGTTTTGAATGATAAAAAAGAGGTACTTAAAGGGCAGTATATATTTAGAAATTTCAAAAGTTAAGACCTAACTTTCAAAGACCAAGTAAAACTAAATTCTGAAACTTTTATATTATTTGAGTCTATCCCAATAGATTTAAGCTCAATAATTGCTTTATTATTATGTTGATCAAAGGAATTAAATAAATCTTGCAACTCTTTACCTTGATTACATTCAAAAATTATTTTTCCAGTAGCTTTTTTATAAAAAGATGATTTGTTTTCAACTACAAGATAGGATACATTCACTCCACTTTCTTTGATAACATTTTTTATAAGAGATCCTGTCGTTAGTTCAGCAGCCATACCCTGTGCTGCCCAGAAAATTGATTTAAAAGGATTTTTATTAAACCAGGAATGATTAATTGAAACAATCGATTTTAAAGAATCTAAATACTTTAGTCTAACTCCACAAAAGAAAGCTGATGGGAGTTGGAAAAATAAAAAAAAAGAATATTTTAATGAATTCATAAAATTATAATGATGCTAAATATCTTTCTGCGTCTAAGGCTGCCATACAACCTGTTCCAGCAGCGGTAATTGCCTGTCTATAAAC
>JABHBC010000047.1 GCA_018674025.1 Flavobacteriaceae bacterium | reverse complement strand
GCATTTCTTGTAGTTTTATGCTGATACTTATTTCTAAGACGTTTTGCTTCATTACTTCTTATTCTTTTAATAGAAGACTTATGATTTGCCATAATTTTTTTTTTAAAGTATTAAAGTACTTATTATTAATTTTAGTAGCCCGTAGGGGAATCGAACCCCTCTTACCAGGATGAAAACCTGGCGTCCTAGCCGATAGACGAACGGGCCCTATTTTAATGCATTACCAAGTTTAATAATAAAAGTATTGCGGGTGCAAAAATACAACTATTTTTAAATGTTGCAACTTCTAATAGATATTTTTAAAAAAATTATTAGTAAGCTTTAGCAAAAAGAACTCTTTGATCTGAATTTTTACCAGAAAACACACACTTTCCTTGTGATTTGTCATTATCTAAAGGAATACATCTTAGTGTTGCTTTTGTTAATTGCTTAATTTTATTTTCAGTTTCTGCTGAACCATCCCAGTGGGCTAAAATAAAACCACCTTTATTTTTCAAAACTTCTTTAAATTCATCAAAAGAATCAACCTTAGTCGTATTCTCTAATCTAAATTTATTAGCTCTTAAAAATAAACTTTGTTGAATATCTTCTAAAACTAGAGGAATTTTTTCTTCAATCGAATCTATAGGAATTATAATTTTAGAAAAATCATCTCTTCTTGAGAGCTCAACTGTTTTGTTTTCTAAGTCTTTGGGTCCAATTGCTAGTCTTAGAGGGACACCTTGTAGTTCATGTTGAGCAAATTTAGCACCTGGTCTGTGGGTTGTCCTATTATCAAACTTTACTGAAATATTTTTTTCTTGTAAGTCTCTAGTAATTTTATTAGCTAAATCAGAAATCTTATCAAATTCAGAATCTGTTTTAAAAATCGGAACAATAACTACCTGATATGGAGCTAACTTCGGAGGTAAAACCAATCCCTTGTCATCACTATGTGTCATGATAAGAGCACCCATTAACCTTGTTGAAACTCCCCATGATGTAGCCCAGACATAATTTAGCTTACCTTCTTTATTGGTGAACTTTACATCAAATGCTTTTGCAAAATTTTGACCTAAAAAATGTGAAGTTCCAGCCTGAAGAGCTTTTCCGTCTTGCATTAGAGCTTCAATACAATAAGTCTGCTCTGCACCAGCAAATCTTTCACTTTCAGACTTTAACCCTTTTACAACAGGAATTGCCATATAATTTTCAGCAAAATTAGCATATACTGAGTTCATTTTTTCGGCTTCAATTAATGCCTCGGATTTAGTTTCGTGAGCGGTATGACCTTCTTGCCATAAAAATTCTGCCGTACGAAGAAATAATCTTGTTCTCATTTCCCACCTTACAACATTAGCCCATTGGTTAATAAGAATTGGAAGGTCCCTGTAAGATTGGATCCAGTTTTTATAAGTACTCCAAATTATAGCTTCACTAGTAGGTCTGACAATTAATTCTTCTTCAAGCTTTGCTTTTGGGTCAACTCTTAACTTGCCTGTATTATCTGGATCATTTTCTAATCTGTAATGAGTAACAATGGCACATTCCTTAGCGAAACCTTCTGCATTTTTTTCTTCTGCTTCAAATAAACTCTTAGGCACAAATAGAGGAAAGTATGCATTTTGATGACCAGTTTCTTTAAACATTCTATCTAACTCAGCTTGCATTTTTTCCCATATTGCATAACCATAGGGTTTTATAACCATACAACCTCTTACCGCAGAATTTTCTGCTAAATCAGCTTTAACAACTAATTCATTATACCATTTTGAATAATCTTTTTCTCTAGATGTAAGGTTTTTACTCATTCTTTCGTAAATTGTGGCATAACTATTGCAATGAATTTATTGTAGTGTTTGTTTGATACAAAACTAATTAATTTAAAGTTGTTCAACAATTAAAAAACTTTGATATGCAATTATACTATTTTTCTAACCCAATTAGATCATTTTTAAAGATATTTATTTTAATCTTTTTAACTGGTTGCGGTAGCTATCAGTACTCAAGTGTTATGACTGATGATGTTTATGAAAACAATCAAGTTAATAGCAACAATGGTGTTGAAAATTCTATTCAAAATATTGAGACAAAAAAATCTCAAAGTTTATATTATAAAAATGCTTTTAGTGAAAAATCCAAAGAGTACGAATTAGCTAGTAATGAAAACGATATTTTATTTACCGATGCTGAGCAATACAGTGATGCAAATATTGAAAATGACTCAACAGATGTAAAATATGGCCCTTGGGGTGAAAACAAAACCACTGTTACTATCAATATGCTTGGAGGACATTCCTTTAATAGTATTTATGGATCAAGAGGTAATTACCCATCTTGGTTATGGAATAACGGTTATGGATACGGAAATGTTTTTGGATATGGATTACATAGCTGGGGTTATGGATATGACATGTTTTGGACTCGACCATTTCATTACAACCTTCACAACGGATTATTCTTCCCATTTTGGAATAATATGAGCTGGTATGGATATGGATATAATTATGGAGGATGGCCAGGTTATTGGTATGGTAATTACAACAATAATATTTTTTATAGAAATACTAATATAGCTAATGTCTCTGGAAGAAGAGGTTCAACATCTACTCTTAGTGGAAGATCTAGTAGCTTTAGTAGCAGAGTTTCAAATAATGATTATACCAAACAGTCAAGAATTAGTGACAATATGATTAACTCAAGCTTGAGGGACAGAACATCAAGGGTAGAACGATTAAATCAAACTGTAACTGCTAAACCAAATTATTACAGTAAACCTAGAAATTCGTCAAAACCTAGTTCTAATTGGGCTCCAGCAAATAACAGCAAGCCTAGAAATAATTCAAAACCTAGTTATAATAATTCTAAACCAAGCTACAATAGTTCACCTAGTTATAATAGTTCACCTAGCTACAATAACTCAAGTTCTAGTCGTCCTAGTTTTAATTCTTCTAGTCCATCTAGAGGTGGTAGTTCTAGCACATCCTCTAGAGGAAAAGGTGGTGGTAATTAATAATTAAAATAAAAAAATGAATAAATTTTTTCTATCTCTAATGTTTATTTTGGGTACAGCAACAATTGTTTCTCAAAATATATTTGATGCCTTAAGATATTCAAACGATGAAATTGAAGGCTCTGCTAGATTCTCTGCAATGTCTGGTGCTTTTGGTGCTTTAGTTACAACCTGGATATGGTATGGAAAACCTAATTTAGTTCAAACATTAAATGGAGCACTTGCCGGACTTGTAAGTATTACTGCTGGATGTGGAAATATGACTGCTATTGGTTCTTTT
>JABHBC010000046.1 GCA_018674025.1 Flavobacteriaceae bacterium | reverse complement strand
TTTTAATTAATATTCTCAATTAGTGTTAATTATTAGTTCTAATTTATTATAATATATATCAATTTAAATCTTAAATATACAAAATAATAATAATTAAAACTTTAATAAAAGTAAAGTGGCTCAATTTTAAATTTAATATAATAATGATATCTTATTTAATTAATGTTTTTCAGAGAATTATCGTGAAGGAAAATGATTGTTATCTATTTTTGCCTATTATATAGAAATGCTTATAGATCTTTATATGATATTGAACTTTGAGAAATAATATATTTAGATTCTTTTCTTTTTAAATCTATTATAATCTAAGAAATAGTTTATTCTTAGTGAAAACTGGTGACCTATATCTTTCCCAAATAAGTTATCTAAACTTTCTGTGTATGAAATTAATGATTGATCATCATTACTATAAATCTGATTTCTATACAAAATTGTTGCGGAGCTACCTGGTGCAAACCTCCAATTATATGATAAATCTAAATTCCAAATATTAAAGTTTGCATTAGGGTTTTCATTAAATGGATAGTTTACTATCGGATTCCCTATTCCATTATCTTGTAGATTATAATATCTTTTGTAATTAACACTACTCCAGTAATTTCTGAACTCAAGAGCAATCTCTTTATATGAATCAATATTGTAAACCATATCAAATACTGCCTGATTTATTTTTACATCCCTAATTCCAATAATTACTTCTGAGCCCTCATTTCCAGCATAACCTAAATCATCATCTTCTTTAGAGACTCCTACGCCTATACTAGTATTAAGCCTTTCTGATATTTTGTAATTTAATCCTGCAGCAAATCCGATTTTATTATTTTCTTCTCCGTAAAATTCATCTATACTTTTAGTAGTGTTTAATTCAACCGCGTAAACAAAATCTTTTGTATTATCTGAATCTAGATCGTAACGAAAACTAAATTCTTTTGGTTTTAATACAAATAGCCCATCAACTCTTGGCTCAAAAAAATCTTTATTTAACGTTCTGAGTTCTAATTCTAATCTGTTTTTAAACAGTTTATTTGTTTCAAAAAACAACTCTGCCTCATAATTGTTGTTTCTTTTAATTGATGGGGTATATCTCCTACCGTGTCTTACAGATAATTTAAATTCAAATTGATTAAAATACTTTGTTGGATTAAAAATTTCATATGAAATGTTGGCAAAAATATTTTGATTATTGTACCATCTTGAGATACCCATATCGTCCTGGTTATAGTTCTCGTCTGTAGTCCAAACCCCAGTCATCCATCTGAAATTACCCTTAGTTTTGTTAATTTTAAAAGTTGTTTTGTAACCATCTATTGAATTCCCATTTTCTTTAATGTCACTTCTCAGTATAGACCCTTCAATTCTATAATTATTCTTTTTTGTTCTATAGTCTAAATTTAAGGTAGAAACTATAGCATTTCTAAAATTTGAATTACGGCTTACGCTTGTATTTAAAAATGTAATTGAAGAGTTATTTTTAAGTTGCTGATCTAAAACAACTATATTATAGTTTGTTAAGGGCTCAAGGGTAACTTCTCTTTGATTTTGTGTTATTGAATCTTGAAGTATAGCAGTTGTTTTTTTTGTTATTGCATTAAAGAAACCAATACCTAACTTATTATCAGTCCTTCCAGACACCTTGATTGCGTTAATAAGGTCTATAGAGTTGTCCGAACTTAATACAGATTCATTTTCTTGTAAATAATCTTCTGGATCTACATCTAAATCTCCTCCAATTCTTCTGCTATAAAATACACCTCCTCGGTCAAAAAGTTCAGTTCCCTCTGTAAAAAAAGCTCTTTTCTCATCAAATTGTTGCTCAAACGGACTCAAGTTCAATTCTACATCATCAAATTTAACTTGTCCAAAGTCTGGAATTAATGTTGCATCTAGAGTAAAGGCCTCATTAATTCCATATTTTATGTCCATACCAGCTGAAAATCCAGTCCCTGTATTGCCTTTGTATAATTCTGAGTTAACCTGACTGTAGGGGTAAAAGAATAATCTTGTTGGAGGATCTATATTTTGTATTCCGTTGAGAGTTCCTAAATATTCACTATATGATCCAACCGATCTGTCTACAAAATTCCAGGTATATATTTCATTAAGGTTAAAAATTCGTCTGTAAAAATTTAATCCCCAAGTTTGAATTTCTTTTTTTGGGAATCTTAATGCACTGTATGGAATTTTAAATTCCGCATACCATCCATTATCATCTTTAGAAACCTTCGCATCAAAAACTGCATCAAAATTTGAATCCCCTTCATCATAGTCTCTAACAGATTTCATATCTGCTATAGTCCCAGCACTTGTAACAATAAAGCTTAAAAAATTAATATCATCGTTGTAAGGATTTAAGCTTATTCCAATAAAATCAGTCTTTTTTTCATAAAATTCATCTCTTTGACTAATTTCACTGGCTATATTTTTACCATCAGGGTCTAGCATTGAAGCAGCGAAATATACGGCTTCGTCATCATAAATAATCTTTACTGTAGTTGGATGAGAACTTCTTGCTGGACCAATATTTGAAGGTCTTAACATATAAAAGTCAGTATTAGTTTCGGCTGCAACCCAAGCATTATCGTTTAGAATTCCATCTATTACTGGCGCTTCAGTAACTCGATTTGCAACTGCATTTTTTCTTTCTTGTGAAAAAGCATTAAAATTTGCACATATAAATAGTGCTATTATAAAAAATCTAATATTAATTATCCTAAATTCCATACAAATATCTCTAAATAAAACTTTTGTATATCTAATTTTATGTTAAAAATTAACTAAATTTATAACTAATCAAAACAAAATATAATTATGAAAAATTTCATTTATGTTACATTTTTATCGATTGTAGCATTTTCTTGTAACCCAAATCAAGATGCAATGAAGACTTTTGAAGAAAACACAAAAACAATGGACATTCTTTTTGAAAGTTTTGCTAATGAATCTGTAGACTATTCTAAGTTTGCTGATGATGTGGTTTTTAAAGGTACTTTAGTTGGTGCTAAAGACTCATTATCGTTAGATGAAATAAAAGCAATACATAAAGAGCTTTTTGCTAAATACGATTTTAAGTATATGGCACCTATGAAATATTTAACAGGCGTTAACGCTGAGACTGGTTTAACAGATGGTTCTGTAAGAATGTATTATGACCAGGAAGTAACTCTTACTGCTACTGATTCAAATGAAGCAAAATCTGTTATTGTTTCTATTTATGAATCATTTGACTTTAACGATGAAGGAAAAGTTACCTACGTGCAATGGTATTGTGACTGGACAGGCTCTTTAGCTTATTTGGAAGAATAAATTTCATTATTTTTATTATAAAAAAAGTCCAAACAAATTGTTTGGACTTTTTTTGTTTATGACAATACAACAATACTATTCAGGATTATAGACTCTAACTCCTTTACTATAGACTTCTTTTTTATCTAAACTCATTTTTTTAGTTTTAAACTTTGAGTAAAGATCCATTTGATCGTTATAATGCTTTGAACCTCGGTTATCACTAGCTCCATAAGAAATAATAGTCTCTATTTCTACTTTATCATCTTTAAATTTAATTAGTGAAATATAGGATTCCCCATGTGTAATTTTAATTTTTCCATCTTTGTATTTAGTACCTTTCATTGCGGTTATTACATCAGGCAATCCAAAAATTCCAATTTCTTTATTGCCTCTGACAAGTTTTTGAAAATCACCTAATTTTATATTAACAGAACCAAAATGTTCAAGCAAATGGTTTTTAGTATGTGTAATCAGATCTATTATTTCAATTTTGTCAAATATTTTTTTATGTTTTATGCCTTTGAAATTATTTATTAGTGTGTAGTATAAAACTGCATAATTAGCTGCTCCTACAGAATTGGAGTCTGTTGCCATATCCCAGTTTTGTATATTCAGTATTACGTCGGATAATTTTGGGTACTTTAATGGGTCTATTTCCCAAATAACATTAATGTCAAGAAAATTATAATTTAAAGGCTTAGGAAGTTTATTATCATATTTAATTTGCTTAAATCTGTCATAATCTATGGTGTCATATGAATTTATTAAATTTCTAATTCTGGTGCTTCTGTTATTATCATATGTCTCATAATTCATTGTCTTGGAATAATTTTTTTCTTTTGGATTTTCAGAATTTCCGGTAGATTTAAAAGGAGAATGATTTGCATTATAGATAAAGCCAGATTTTGGATTAATAACTTGAGGAAGATCTTTTATGTCGTAGTATTTATTCCATAGGTTTTCTCCTTTCCTTCCATCTACTATTTTAGTCCAGTCGTTTTGTTCATTTCTAATTGGAATTATTCCATTTGATATATAAAAGATAGTATCATTTTTATCTGCATAACCAATATTATATCC
>JABHBC010000045.1 GCA_018674025.1 Flavobacteriaceae bacterium | reverse complement strand
CCAACTCTGGTTGTGTATGCTTTAAATATACCATAAACTTTTTTTATGGCATTTGGAGCTACACCTAAGCCTGTACATGCTCCCGCCGCTGTAGTATTGGATGAAGTTACATAAGGATAAGTGCCAAAATCAATATCCAGTAGTGATCCTTGTGCTCCTTCAGCTAAAATCGATTTACTATTGCTTTGAGCATTAAAAATATATTCTTCAGAATCTGTAAAGTTTAAGCTTTTTAATACTTCAATTGAATCAAAAAATTCTTTTTCAAGTTCCTCAAGATTGTACTCAATTTCTACATCATAAAAATCAACCATTTTTTGATGTTTATTAGCTAAATTTCTGTACTTAACTAACCAATTTTCTGATTCTAAATCACCAACTCTAATTCCATTTCTACCTGTTTTGTCCATGTATGTTGGACCTATTCCTTTTAAAGTTGATCCAATTTTCTTTTTTCCTTTAGCTTTTTCACTTGCAGCATCAATTATTCTGTGAGTTGGTAATATTAAATGTGCTTTCCTTGAAATAAGCATTGATTTTTTATAATCAACATTAACTTCTTTTAGTTTGTCTAATTCTTTTTTAAAAATTACAGGATCTATAACTACTCCATTTCCAACTAAATTTATGTTATCTTCATGAAAAATGCCAGAGGGAATTGTATGTAAAACATGTTTACGTCCGTTGAAAACAAGTGTATGGCCAGCATTTGGTCCTCCTTGAAATCTAGCTATAATATCATATTTAGATGTTAAAACATCAACAATTTTACCTTTACCTTCATCTCCCCATTGTAATCCCAGTAATAAATCGACACTCATATAATTTTAATTTTTTTTAGTTTTTTTTCCATAGAAATATAATGAATGATTTTCAATTTCAACATCAAAAACTTCTTCAATTGTTTTCTTTATTGTCTCTATTCTTGGATCACAGAATTCGATAACTTCTCCTGTATCACTTATAATTAAATGATCGTGCTGTTTATCAAAAAAACATTTTTCATAGTGTGCCTGATTATTTCCAAATTGGTGTCTTCTTACAAGTGAAGAGTCTAATAATAATTCAATGGTGTTGTAAAGTGTAGCTCTAGAGACTCTATATTTTTTATTTTTCATTTTAATATAAAGCGACTCGATATCAAAATGAATATCACTGTTATAAATTTCCTGTAGAATTGCATATCTTTCAGGTGTTTTTCTATGACCATTTTTTTCTAAAAAATTTGTAAATGCGTTTTTTACAATCTCTTGATTCTTTGAATGTGTCTTTGAACTCATATTGCTAATTTATAAAAATTATATTCTTTTTACCTTCTCTACACCATTAAGTTTTTTTATTTTTTCCATAACTTTTACAGCATAGTTATTACTCTTAACTAACATTGTGATACTTCCGCTAAAAACACCGCTATTTGTTTCAAAATTTAGTTTTTTCATATTTACGTTCATGTTGTCTGAAATAACCTTTGTAATATTATTTACTAATCCAAAAGTGTCAATACCACTAATGTTAATTATTACAGTAAAATCTTGTTGTGATGAGTCTATCCATTTTGCATTTATTATTCTGTAGGCATAATTTGACTGTAAACTCAATGCATTTGGGCAACTGAATTTATGTACTTTAATACCGTCATTTATTGTCAAAAATCCAAATACTCCATCTCCTTGAATTGGATTACAGCATTGTGATAGCTTGTATTCTAACTTTTCCTCATCACTACCAAAAACGAGCATATCATATTTTTGAGTAATTTCTTGCTTATCTAAATCAAATTTCTTGGGTTTTCTAGTTATCCTATTTTTCAAGAAACTCATTAATACATTACTTCTGGAGTTTGCATATTTCTTAAGCATTGGATTATCAATTGTGTTAATACCAACACGATAAAATAAATCTAAACTAGTTTTTAAGTTAAAGAATCTAACAAGTTCATTTATCGAACCTTCGTTTAGATTAATTTTAAGTTGTTTAAGTTTTCTTCTTAGAATTTCTTTTCCTTCCTCTGCTAATTTTTTCTTTTCATCATTTAAAGATGATTTTATTTTGTTTTTTGCTCTCGCAGTATTAGCATAATCAAGCCAGTTTGCATTTGGTTTAGTTTTGTCAGATGTTAAAATCTCTACTCTATCTCCACTTTTTAATTTAGAATTTAATGGAACTAATTTTCCGTTAACTTTAACACCTCTAGTTTTAAGACCAATTTCTGTATGAATACTAAAAGCAAAGTCTAAAGATGTCGCATTTTTAGGTAATGATTTTAGCTCACCAGCAGGAGTAAACACAAAAATTTCTTCTGAATATAAATTAAGCTTAAATTCCTCTACAAAATCTACAGCATTGTTACTATTATTATTAATTAAAGTTTCCTGAATTTTATTTAGCCAAAGGTCAAGACTACCATCACTATCACCAACTTGTTTATACTTATAATGTGCAGCATATCCTTTTTCTGCAATTTCATTCATTCTTTCACTTCTTATTTGAACTTCAACCCATCTTTTCTTAGGTCCAACAACAGTTATATGAAGGACTTCATAACCAGTTGATCTGGGAGGTGAAATCCAGTCTCTTAATCTTATTGGGTTAGGAGTAAAAAAATCAGTGACGATAGAATAAATTTTCCAAGCTAAAAATTTTTCATTTTTTAAACTTGATTTATAAATAATTCTAACCGCAAACCTGTCATATACTTCATCAAATGAAACCCCTTTTTTTATCATTTTGTTTCTAATAGAATAAATAGATTTGGGTCTTCCTTTAATAATATATTTTAATTTTTCAGAGTTTAATTTTCCACTTAAAGTTTTATTAATTTCTTCAATATAATGATCTTGTTCTTCTTTACTTTCAATTAATCTACTTGAGATGTCGTTATAAACATCAGGCTCAAGATATTTTAAACCTAAGTCTTCTAATTCACTTTTGATATTATACAAGCCTATCCTGTGTGCTAATGGTGCATATATGTAAAGTGTTTCAGAAGCTATCTTGATTTGTTTGTCAGGTTTCATAGAATGCATAGTTTGCATATTATGTAATCTATCAGCAATTTTAATTATAATAACTCTAATGTCATCATTTAGAGTTAATACCATCTTTTTAAAATTTTCAGCTTGTAATGAAACGTCAGAACTTTTACTAAGTTTAGATATTTTAGTAAGACCATGAACAATTTTAGCAACTACTTTACCAAACATTTGCTCT
>JABHBC010000044.1 GCA_018674025.1 Flavobacteriaceae bacterium | reverse complement strand
CGGATAAATTATATGATGGAACTGCTTTACAATTAGATTTGGGATACTCAAAAAAAGGGCTAGGTTTAAATACAACATTTAGAAGATTAGAAAATTTTAGTTTTTATAGCGATAGATTAGCTGAAGGAAATATATATAATCAACAAACTATTAGTTACACTCCTGCTTTAACTAAACAACAAGATTATTTACTTACAAATATTTATGTCTACAGCGCTCAGCCCAGGTTAGTAATTAACGCATTAGAAAATAGATCTGGTGAAGTTGGTTCTCAAACAGATTTTTATTACACATTTAAAAAAGACAGTTTTCTTGGAAAATACAAATCTAAAATTGCAGTAAACTTTTCGTATTGGGCTGCAATAGAATCTAATTTCAATCAAGATCAATCTTATGATGTTGAATTTATTGGTGATGGCAATAGATATTACAGAGATTTTAATTTCGAATTAAAAAACAGATGGAATAATAAATTTAATACTACAATAACAATGTTAGATGTTATAATTGATAAGGGAGTAGCCCTTGGGGGTCCTTTAGGTGTTCAAGGAGATATAAAGGCAAAAGTAGGAGTTATTGAAGGAACCTATAGATACGAAAATGGAAAATCATCTAGAGCTGTTATTCAACATTTATGGACGAGAGATGATAAAAAAAATTGGGCAGGTTTAGTTTATGAATATAACTTTTCAACAAGTTTAAATGTTTTTATCGCAGATGGATGGAATTACGGAGGCACAGATAAAATTCATTATTACAATATTGGTGGAAGCTATTCTAAGGACAACATTAGACTTAGCTTAAATTACGGCAGACAGAGAGGAGGATTGATATGTGTAGGAGGAGTTTGCCGATATGTTCCTGAAAACACAGGATTAAACCTTAATTTAAACCTTGTATTTTAAATTTTAATTTTGAGAATACCTATAAATTAATCTTAATGAATTACCGTCTTGAATTCCATTTTCATCAGCTAAATAAAATTTAAAAACATATTCAACTGCTGTATTTCCGTCACCTGCATCCATATTAAAAAAATGATCTCCTGATGATGGTTGAGTTTGAGCAGGCTCAATATTAACATTAGGCATTGAAGGACTTGTTGGATAAGATGTACCCGAAGAAACACCAAAATAACATTCCCCAAAGCAAAGTTCCATCATAGAACCATCAGTACCACTAATACTTTCAACTTCAATTCTCATTCCAATTGTTTCAGATGAAGTATTTCTGACATTAAAACCAAGAGATGCATCAGGATATTCTAAGGACGAAAACTCTAAAAGTTGATTATTAGCAAAAGTATTACCATCTAAATCTTCAACGGTAAAAGTTAATTCTGAAGAAGTAGGATCTACAGGTGCAGATTCATCTTTTGAACATGAATAAACAAATAAAAATAAGGCTATTGCTGGTAAAATTAATTTAAAAGTGGTTTTCATATATGACATTTTGGGGGGTTAAAAAAGCCTAAGTTAATTAATTTTACTTACATTGGATGTTTAAATATTTCAAATAACTTAAATTTTAAAAAATGTCAAATAAAACCCCAATTATTTTAGTCATTTTTTTATTTTTTTCGAGTTTGGTTGGTGCACAAACAATAGTGTCAACTAATCCAGAAAATAAAAAAATTATTTTAGAAGAATACACTGGTATTCATTGTACTTATTGTCCGGATGGCCACGAGATTGCTCAGTCGCTTAAAGATGCTAATCCAGAAAATACTTTTATAATAAATATTCACACAGGTGGATACGCAACACCTGGTTCTGGTGAACCTGATTTTAGAACTAGTTTTGGAGATGCTATCGCAGCCCAATCAAACTTATCTGGATACCCATCAGGTTCTGTAAATAGGCAGTATTTTTCTAGTCTTACTATGAATGGTGGAACTGCAATGGGAAGAGGTGGATGGAGTTCAGCTACTTCACAAGTTCTAAATCAAAGTGCTTACGTAAATTTAGGAGTTGAGGCATTTATTAATGTACAAAACAATGAGTTAACTGTTCACGTTGAAGGTTATTATACTGGAGATAGTCCTCAAAGTACAAATTTATTAAATGTAGTTCTTACCCAAAACAATACACTTGGTCCTCAAACAGGTGGCGGAATGGGTAGTAATTATAACCACATGCACAGGTTAGTACACATGATAACCGGTCAATGGGGGTTTGAAATTTCAACCACTAGTTCTGGAAGCTTTGTTGATGAAACTTTCACCTATACAATTCCTTCAAATTATAACGGTGTTGATGTAAATTTATCTGAACTCAATGTAATCGCATTCATATCAGAAACTCAGCAAAACATTATCAGTGGAGCAGAATACACACCGACCTTTGAAGGCTTAGAATATTCAAATGATGCAGCTGTTTTGGGAATTGAAGAAAACCTAAATGGAAATTGTGGAGATAACGCTACACCAGTGGTAGTTGTTCAAAATAGTGGATACGATAATCTAACTAATTTTTCAATTGAATACTCTATTAATAACGGTAATATTCAATCTCATAATTGGTCAGGATCATTAGGCTCTTTAGCCTCAACAGCTATAGAGCTTCCAGCTATAAATTATAGCCCATCTGACACTAACAGTATAAATATTACTATTTCTGATGATGACAATAATCAAAACAATTCAAATGTCTCTTATTTTAATCAATCTAGCTCTTATGAAACAGCTACAATTACTCTAGATTTACTTACAGATAATTATGGTTCTGAGACTACTTGGAATTTTGCTGATTCATCCGGTAATATTATAGCACAAGGTGGAGGTTACTCTAATAAGAATACATCCAGTTCAGAGATTGAAATTCCTAGCGCAGACGAATGCTATACGTTTACAATAAATGATGAATATGGTGACGGAATATGTTGTTCGTTTGGAACAGGTTCTTACTCGATATCTGATGACTCAGGTAATGTGATGTTTTCTGGAGCTGAGTTTCTCAGCACTGAAGCTACTACATTT
>JABHBC010000043.1 GCA_018674025.1 Flavobacteriaceae bacterium | reverse complement strand
TTAATCCAGAAAATAAGGCGCAAATGTTAATAGGTCTTCCTCATATGATTAATCTTAAAGTACCTGCTCAAATTAATATAGATGGGGAAAATAACGCAGAAGTTATTTTTACATATTGCAATATAAATGCTTGCTTTATTGCAGAGGTAATTAATGATGAATACTTAGAGATACTAAAATCTGGAAATAAACTACAACTTCTTAGCAGATTTATAACTAACGAAGAATTTAACTTAAGTTATTCTTTAAGTGGATTCACTGCTGCGTATAAAAAATTGTCAGATAATTTATAATTTTATAATTTTCCGTCATCTTTATAAAATCTAGGATCATGTTCATCTAATTTAATACTATTAAATTTTTTGTAAAATGACTTAAAAGCTTTTTGTTTTAAATTTTCTAATGGTGTCGTAGTAAAAATCTTTTTTGCTTCCTCTTCTGAATTTGCTTCGACAGACACATCGAAGTCATAGGACATAGTCATGTTAATTGTAAATTTTCTCATTATTTTCCCCTAATATTTTTCTCTAATCATAAACAATTTTTAATCAAATTTATAATATAATTATTTGAAAATATCTTAATTTATTTAGAGGAGATATTTTGTTCAGAAAAAGTAATTTTATCTTTTATTATATAGAGGCAAGCTAATGATGGAATAACCATGATAGCGGTGATTATAAAAAATAGACCCCAGTTTCCGTTTAACCAATCAACCATTGCACCTGATGAGGAGGCTAATAAAGTTCTTCCCATAGTGCCAATAGAGGCTAAAAGAGCATATTGTGTTGCCGTATAAGTTCTGTCAACAAGTAAGGAAATAAAAGTAACGAACGCCACAGTGGCAAATGCAGCTGCTATATCATCAAATAAAACAGCAATTGCAAAAAGTAATTCTGATTTTCCTGTCCAATATAAAAGAGTAAAAAGCAAATTTGTTGAGGCCATAATGATTCCAGCAATAAATAAAGCTTTCAAAGCTCCCGCTCTGATAGCAAACAGTCCACCTAAAAGTGTGAAACAAATAGTTGTTATCCAGCCTATTCCTTTCGAATAGAGAGCTATATCTCCTTTAGAGAAACCCATCTCTTTATAAAAAACAATACTCATACGTCCCAAAAAAGCTTCACCAATCTTAAACAAAAATATAAATGTTAGTATTCCTATTCCAATAGAAACACCATTTTTCTTAAAAAAACTAAACAATGGATTCACTACTGTACCAATAAACCAGGCAGCTAGTTTTGAAAAAGAACCACTTCCAATTCTGTCAGCTATTTTACTATCATCTTCTTGTTGTTGTTTGAAACGCTCTTGATTTGATTCAGGTATAAAATTTAATCCTATATTGCAAAGAACAATAACCACCGTTAAAATTATAAATGTAATCTGCCAATAATTTTCATAACCTTTATTTTGCAAAATCTCAGCAGAATAAAGAGCTATAATCCCACCAACTTTATATCCAGTCCACCATCCAACCACTGCCATTGCCGCTCCAGCAGCCATACTACTTCTTTCATCTTTACCAATTTGCTCAATTCTTAAAGCATCAATAGTTATATCTTGTGTGGCAGATGATAATGCGATCGCAAGTCCAATTGCGATAATAATAAATAAATTTTGATTAGGATCTAATATGCTCCACAGTACTAAAGATATTAATATAATTAACTGCATTACAGTAATTACAGATTTACGATGACCAATCTTATTGGTTAAAAAAGGTATTTTTAATTTGTCTATTAGAGGAGCCCATAAAAAGTTAATTGCGTAAACGCCAAATATTAATCCAGCAAATCCTATTGTACTTCTACTCAAACCTTCTTCTTTGAGCCAAAGAGATAAAGCACTACCAATTAAGACCCATGGAAATCCGCTCATTATACCTAAAAGCAAAATCTTAAACATTCTTCTATCTAGGTAGTGAACAAAACTCTCTCTGAAAGAAATCATTATATAATCTTAGCTATTAATAATATTAGTTAAATAAGAAAAAATTGTTGAAAAATAATACTAATTTAAAGGAGCTGGATCATCCGCTAGCGATCTTAGCCACAAAATCAAATCAGCCCTGTCACTATCTTTTTTTAATCCATTAAAATTCATTTTGGTACCTTTAATGTATTTCTTAGGTTTGAGGAAAAACTTATTGAGTTCACTATAAGTCCACTCACCACCAAATTCTACAAGCGCTGCAGAGTAAGCAAAACCATCTTTACTAGCTTTCTTTCTATTAACAATAT
>JABHBC010000042.1 GCA_018674025.1 Flavobacteriaceae bacterium | reverse complement strand
TCCCATTTGTTCTGCGTTTTGCAAACAATTTGTAGTAGATGCTCCCGCAGTAAGTCTATTTGATATTCCGTGACCATATTCATGTGCTACAATTCCGTTATCAAAGCTGCCATCAACATCAAATCCAGAAGTGTCCAATAACGAAGCACTTATAGATTCTCCTGAAAGTAATTCAGAAATAATACCTTCTCCAATCTCTTGAGATACCATTACTGATGGTGGTGTATTACTAGCATCATCAGCTCCTTCACCCATTGAAATTGCCCCACCAGGGACATTGTTTACCATTATAACACCTATCGCTCCTTGAGCTTGGGCAGCAAGAATTTTAAATCCAAATTCACAGGTACCTCTTCTTATAACTGCAATTTTTCCAGCAATTTCACTTCCGTTTGTTATACTTTGACAAGCATCGTATGAGTCTCCATTAATAACTGGTGAGTCCGTTACAAGAGCAAGCTCAGCAGTTAATGGGTTTTCACTTGGGAGGCCAACTCCAAAACCAGCAGGTATAGCTGAATAGGAACCTGCCATAGAACCGTTATTAATAGTTAGTGGTTCGCCAGAGGGTCCGTTCCATAAATACATTGTCATTGTTGGATTTCCTCCATCGGGGGGAGTTCCAAAACTAGCATTATTCATTCCATCACCATCTTGACCATCAGCAGTGACTGAATCTCCACTTCCCCAAGGTGAGCTAGAATTTCCATAATTATTTTCTTGAAAATTTCCACTTTCTTCATCAAAACCATATTGATACCAAATGTCATGCATCATGTTGTTAATGTAAAAAAGATTTGTAAGTGAAGCGTTTTGATATCCAATAGGATCTTGATCAAAATCTAATTCAAAATCAAAATTTAGTTCAGTGGTTCCATCTGGAGAATATCCTTGACCACCTTGTCCATCAATATCCTCTCTGGCCCAAACATTATTTCCTCTAGTGATTGTGTACTCAGGACCGTCAACACCATCAGTATCATGCCATCCATATGGTGAAGCTAAATCATTTGATGGTTCTAATAAAAGTTGTCTAGGCCCATGAATAGGACTTTCTGCTGGTAATGCAAAAACATTATACTGAGAGCCATCATTTAAAAAAGACTTATTATTTGTTTGATGATTTGAAGATTCAAATATTTTATTTGAGGCAATAGAATTTGAAGGCTCAAAGTTACAATTGATAATCCAGTCTGACTTATCAATTATATTTCCATTTAATGCATCTACTCTTACACTATACCAAAATTTTCCGTTAGTTGAGTGTATACTTAAATCCCAAACTAATTTGATATTATTTTCATCTAAATTAAAATATCCTAAACTAACTGGAATCTCATGTTGAGAAACCCCGGCAGAACTAAAAATAAAATTTTTATCTGTATTACTTATCTCCTCCAAACTATCTAGCTGCCCTAAATCAAAATGATTAACTGTATTTATGATAGCTGCTTTAGCACTAATAAGCGGCTCAGTAGAGTTGATTTTTTCATCAATATTACTAATGAAATTATTTGCATAATAAAACACTTCATTGTCTTTAATTGAAATAGTCGAGATGGCATTATGAATTTTTAAACCATTATGGGTCTGATTTATGTATAGTATTTTCATATCCATACTTTCAGAATTAATTTCATTATTAATAGTAAATTCATCGATATCAGAATCCAAAAATAAATATCTAGACATATTATCTTCTAGGTAATTATTAATTGTTGATGTTAATTCGTTTTGAGAAAAAACAGTAATGGTAGTAAAAAAACAAAATATTAAATTCCTCATATTAATAAGATTTGGATATAATGAACGTGAAAATAAGGATATAAATAAGTCTTTGCAACTTAATTGAATATTAGCCTTTTATCTTTTATCTTATTTAATCGTAAGACTTTATAATCTAAAATATAATTTTGATATAACCTCCAAGGAAACTGATCTCCTTGTTTTGGTAATATATGTTTCGCTCTATGGATATACCCAGAATCTAAATTAATTAAAGGTAATTCTCCCAAATTTTCTTCAATAACTTTAGCCATAACTGAACTGCAATTGTGTTTATCTAAATATTTTAACATTCTAGAAATATACTCACTAGTTAAATCACTTTTTAAAGTCCATGAGGCATTTGTATATCCTGCAAAAACAAAGAAGTTTGGTAATTCGCTTAACATTAATCCTTTATAAATAAATTGTTTTGTTATATCAAAAGGTGAATTATCCAATGATATTTTTACGCCACCAAAAGGAAGTAGTTTTAATCCTGTAGCACTTATAATAATCTCTGCTTCTAAAAATTTCCCAGATTTTAGTAAAATCCCATTTTCCTTAAACGTATCTATAATATCTGTTTCAACAAATGCTTTTCCTTTTTTAATTGCTTTAAAAAAATCACCATCAGGTACTAAACAAAATCTTTGGTCCCAAGGTTTATAATTTGGTGAAAAGTGGGGTTCTAATGGAAAATCTCCTAATTCCTTTTTAATTCCTTTTAGAACATATCTTTTCATTGTTTTAGGATACTTTCTGCATAAATTATAAAAAAAGATTCCTGTTAATATATTTTTTCCCCTAACAATGATGTGTGCAATTTTCTTAGGAAGAAATCTTTTTATAATTTTTGCAATTTTATCTTTATTTGGTAAAGCTGCAATATATGTAGGTGATCTTTGTAGCATTGTGATTTTTTCGACATCATCTGCAATTGTAGGAACGATAGTCACGGCTGTGGCTCCGCTTCCAATTACTACAACTTTTTTATTTTTATAGTCTAAATCATTATTCCATTTTTGAGGATGTAAAAATTGACCTTTAAAATTTTCTACACCGTTATATTTAGGTGTGTAACCATTATCATAATTATAATAACCGCTAGCTATAAATATGAATTGAGCTGTATATAAAGTTTTTTCTTGAGTGGTTGGGTTTACAGCGGTAATCGTCCAAACTTTTTGCTTAGTATCAAAATTGTAATGTGTTACCTTCTGGTTAAAGCTAATATGATCTTTAACATTATACTCCTCTGTTGCTTCATTTAAATACTTTAGAATAGATGGAGCATCAGCAAAAGATTTATCATCGTCCCAAGTTTTGAATGAATAACCAAAAGTATACATATCTGAATCAGAGCGAATACCTGGGTATTTAAATAGACTCCATGTTCCACCAATTTCTTCTCTAGCCTCTAAAATTTTATATTTTTTTTCTGGATTTTTTCTTTCCAAATGGCAGGCAGCACCTATTCCAGATAACCCTGCTCCTATAATTACAATATCAAAATCCATATACTAAAATTTATTCTTCATAATTATTAAAACTCGCTTTAAGGTCTGTGAAATTAAGGATATTAACAACGAATTACAAATTGGTTTTTTGAAATTATACCTCCGTTTTGAAAATTAATTTCATAAATTTATTTTTTAATTTAAAAGGTTAATTTTGAAATTTTTAGACAGAGTAAATGGGGTTACGGATTTAAAAAACATTTCTGAAAAAGACTTAACTGAACTCGCTAAAGACCTTAGAAAATTTATAATTGATATTGTGTCAATTAAAGAAGGTCATCTAGGTGCTAGTTTAGGAACTGTTGAATTAACAATTGCACTTCACTATATATTTAATACTCCTTATGATCAATTAGTTTGGGATGTTGGTCATCAAGCATATGGTCATAAAATATTAACTGGACGAAAAAATATTTTTCACACTAACAGAGAGTTTGGTGGGATTAGTGGTTTTCCAGAATTAAATGAAAGTGAATTTGATAGCTTTGGTGTAGGTCACTCTTCTACATCAATTTCAGCTGTTCTTGGAATGAGTATTGCTTCAAAAATAAAAAATGAGCTAAAAAGACAACACATAGCAGTGATAGGTGATGCATCAATTGCAAGTGGAATGGCATTTGAAGCTTTAAATCATGCAGGAGTTACTGATTCTAATATCACAGTTGTTTTAAATGACAATACGATTGGAATAGACCCAAGTGTGGGTGCCTTGAAAAATTACCTTAGTTCAGTAAAAGTCAATGGGAACAAAACAGATAACATTTTTGAGTTATTAAACTTTGAGTATTTAGGACCCGTTGATGGCCATGATATATCTTCATTATTAACTGTTTTTGATAAAGCTAAGAAAATTAAGGGACCAAAATTAGTACATATAATCACTAAGAAAGGAAAAGGTTTAAAACTAGCTGAAGAAGATCAAATTAAATATCATGCGCCTGGAAAGTTTGACAATAAAACTGGAATAGTTCATAAAAATGAAAATGATCAACTACCTCCAAAATTCCAAGATGTTTTTGGATTAACAGTTTTAGATTTAGCAAAAAAAAATAAAAAAATTATTGGAATAACTCCTGCAATGCCAACTGGAAGTTCTTTAAAGTATATGATCAAAGAGTTTCCAGAAAGAGCATTTGATGTTGGTATCGCTGAACAGCATGCTGTAACATTAGCGGCAGGACTTGCCACTCAAGGATTAATTCCTTTTTGTGTAATCTATTCGACTTTTTTACAAAGAGCTTATGATCAAATTATTCATGATGTGGCAATACAAAAACTTCCTGTAATATTCTGTATAGATAGAGCTGGTTTAGTTGGAAATGATGGTGCTACTCATCATGGAGTATTTGACATTTCTTATTTAAGATGCATTCCTAACTTAATAATTTCTGCTCCGAGAAATGAAATAGAACTCAGAAATATTTTATATACCTCACAACTTAAAAATAGAGGTCCAATAGCGATTAGATACCCAAGAGGAAGAGGTCTGATCCTAGATTGGAAAAAGAAGTATAAAGAAGTGAAAATTGGACAAGGTGAAGAAATTAGAAGTGGTAAATTATTAAGTATATTATGTGTTGGGACAGTTATAAATGAAGTCATAGACATTTCTAATAAACTCGACCTTAGTTTGTATGATATGAGGTTTATTAAACCAATTGATATCAAAATATTACATAAAGTATGTCAAAGGGGTGATAAGATAATCACAATAGAAGATGGAGTGAAAGCTGGAGGGTTTGGTAGTTCTATATTAGAATTTATATCTGAAAATAATTATTCAAATAAAGTCAAAGTTATAGGATTACCTGATGTTTTTGTCAAACATGGAGATACTAAAAAATTAAAAGAATCAGTAGGTCTTGATAAAACTAGCCTAGAAAAAACTATCAGGGATTTTTAAAACTGGTGCCCAGTAATTTTTTTATACATTGTCACAGCCTGAGAATCTGACATGGAAGATATAAAATGACATACTCCAATTAACCTATCATACAAATTAGATCCTTTTAAATTAATATGATTTGGTAATAGATGTAATATTAATTTATCATAACTACTCTCGGTTCCTTCTTCATAATTATTAAGAGATATAATAAACGTGTCAAGAAGTTTATTAATAATATTATATCCCGAAATTTCTTTTTCAATTACTTCTTTTGATTGATAAATGTTGCTAACACTTAATTTAATAATGTCATTAATTTGAGCTGAGAATTTACTCTTGTCAAGTAATGAAGATTTAAAATTTCCTTTTAAAATTTCTTCTTCATTAGTAATGAAAATTTCTACTACTTCGTTTATTAAGGTATTTATCGCTAATGCTCTTAAATAACTTACACGATCCTGTTTATTGGTAAGTGAATTATATTTATCAATATTAATACTATCTCTAACTAAGTTTATTAAATACTCAAGAGCAAATTCCTCTTCAATGAGCCCCAGGTTAATGCCGTCTTCGAAATCAATTATTGTATAACATATATCATCCGCTGCTTCTACTAAAAAAGCTAGTGGATGTCTAAACTTACTATCATTATCAATTAATCCAAGTTCATTAAAAACATCATTAAATACAGAAACTTCACTTTGAAAAACTCCAAATTTTTTATCACTTACATTATTTGTTGGTCTAATCGGTAAGGATTCTTTTGGATATTTAACAAATGCTCCTAATGTTGCATAACTTAATCTAAGCCCACCTTCTCTTCCAACTCTTGATTGAGTAAGTATCTTAAAACCATTTGCGTTACCTTCGTAATCACACAAATCTTGATATTCTTTTTTAGTTAACTCTGTAGTGTATTTTGTTCCATTTCCTTTTTTAAAATATTGGCCTATAGATTTTTCACCACTATGTCCAAATGGAGGGTTACCAATATCATGAGCTAATGAAGCGGATGCAACAATAGCTCCAAAATCATTCGATTGATACCCATGTGTTTCTTTAAGGTGGGGGTATTTTAGTAATATTTTAGAACCTACTTTTCTGCCTAATGATCTTCCTACAACACTTACTTCTAAACTGTGGGTTAATCTAGTGTGAACAAAATCACTATCTGAGAGAGGAATCACCTGAGTTTTATCTTGAAGGCTTCTAAATTCAGAGGAAAAAATAATTCTATCATAATCTACTTCAAAGCCAAGTCTATTTTCGTCTTGTTCTTTTCTAATTCGCTTTGTTTGATCTCCTTGGCGTTTTAAGGAGAGTAATTGTTCCCAGTCCATTTAAAAATATTTATTGGCAAGATAATTAAAAAACAGTAAGAATAATATACTTAACATTAGCTTAACATTGGGCTTTGGTTATTGCTTGATATTTGCAATATATTAAACTAATTAAAATGAAAAATAAATTATCTCTATTAGTGTTTTTATTAACATTACCAATACTTTCAATCAGCCAAGAAAAAGATAGTTCACCAAACGGAGAACCTCATTTTACTGCGTTTTGGAATTATCATTATGACTTTACAGAAAATACTACACAAGTAAGTGCTTTTGAAATAGCTAGAGTGTATTTGGGTTACAAATATACATTCAATGATGCTTTTTCTGCAAAAATTACTTACGATATAGGAAAAAATAGTGCAGGAAGTTCTCATACTGCTTTTTTAAAAATTGCTCAATTAGATTGGAAAGTAAATTCAAACTTTAAATTAAGCATGGGGATGATTGGTGGTAAAATGTTTAAGGATCAAGAAAAAATATGGGGATATAGATATCTCTACAAGACTCTACAAGACGAATATAAATTTGGAAGTAGTGCAGATTTAGGAGTTAATGCAGAAATAAAACTTTCTGACAAATTAACTTCAAATGTATTTATTGTTAATGGTGAAGGATATAAAAATGTTCAAGATGAAGATGGTAATCAAAGATTTGGAACAAGTTTAATATATAAATTAAATAAAAATATAACAACAAAGTTTTATTATGATACCCATGCAGTAGTCGATTCTAAAGCTATTAATAATATTGGGGTTTTTGCAGGATATAAATCAGACAAATTTAGATTTGGAGCAGAATACAATGAAATGCAAAATGGTGAAACCTATAAAAATGCAGCAGAAGACCATAATTTAACTGGCTTATCTTTCTATGGAAGTTATTTGCTAAATGAAAAGTTTGAGGTTTTTGTTAGATACGATAAGCTTACTTCCAATCAAGTTGATGGAAGCAATACTAATTGGAATTTTGAAAATGACGGCGGATTAACCATGGTGGGTATTGAATATAAAGCTGTTAAGGGGGTTAAGTTTTCTCTAAACTCTAGAAATTTTAATTACAAAGATTCAAATATTACAGATTCTTCATTAGTGTATCTAAATGCAGAGTTTAAACTTTAAAAAAATAAAAAATGGATAATATTTATTTATTAATGATTGTTGCTTTAGCTGTTTTAGCTATTGCAGATTTAGTAGTTGGTGTTAGTAACGACGCTGTTAATTTTTTAAACTCAGCAATTGGTTCTAAAGCAATATCATTTAAGACTATAATGATAGTAGCTAGTATTGGAATAGCCGTTGGAGCTGTGTTCTCTAGTGGAATGATGGAAGTTGCCAGAAAAGGCATCTTCAACCCTGGAGAATTCATGTTTAGTGAAATTATGATAATCTTTATGGCAGTGATGATTACTGACATTTTATTATTAGATTTCTTTAACACGATTGGTATGCCAACCTCAACTACAGTTTCGATTGTTTTTGAATTACTAGGAGCAGCTGTTGCTATGGCATTAATAAAAATAGGAGCTGATAGTGGAAGCTTTTCAGATCTTGTTATATACATTAATACCTCTAAAGCAACTCAAATTATATTTGGAATACTGCTCTCGGTCTTCGTCGCCTTTTCCGTTGGGGCAATAGTACAATGGGTGTCAAGAATACTTTTATCTTATGATTTTGAAAATAAAGCTGCATGGGTAAGTGCAATTTTTGGTGGTATAGCAATTACTGCTATATCTTATTTTATTTTAATGAAAGGTATCAAAGGAACATCATATGCTAAACTTAGTTTTGATTTAATTGGCGGGCTTACTATTAAAGATTTTTTAGAAACTAAAGTAACTTCAATAATAGCGGTTAGTTCAGTTTTTTGGTCATTATTTTCATATGCTCTTATAGTATTTTTTAAGACTAATATTTATAAAATTATTATACTAATTGGGACATTCGCTCTTGCTCTAGCATTTGCTGGAAACGATTTAGTGAATTTTATTGGAGTTCCTATTGCTGCTTGGCAATCTTATGAAGCTTGGGTTGCTTCAGGTGTTGCTGCAAATGAGTTTAGTATGGAAGTCTTAGCCTCAAAGGTACCCACTCCTAATGCATTATTATTTGCAGCAGGATTAGTTATGGTTGTA